>JADJXO010000011.1 GCA_016715825.1 Nitrospira sp.
GCATTCATTTCGAGAAACCTCGCGTGGACCTGGAGGCGTTTCGTGGCCGGGTGCAGACGATCATCGGCAAACTCACAAAGGGTGTGCGGACACTGGCCGGCAGCCGGAAGGTCGACGTCATCCAGGCACGGGCTAGGTTCAAGGATGCGACGACCCTTCAGCTCTCCGGCTCCAACGCACCAGGTGAACTCTCGTTCGCTCATGCCATCCTCGCAACCGGCTCGCAACCGACTATCCCGAAATCGCTGAAGCTCAACGATCCACGCGTCATGGATTCCACGAGTGCACTTCAGTTGGAGGAGATTCCCCCGCGCCTGCTCGTCGTCGGCGGAGGCTATATCGGCCTCGAGTTAGGCACGGTCTATCAGGCCCTCGGCTCTAAAGTCACCGTGGTCGAGGCATTGCCGCGCCTATTGAACAGCGTCGATGCCGATCTTGTGCGACCGCTCAATCAGCGGATGCAGCGCCGCTTCAAAGCCATCAAACTGAACACCACCGTGGAACAACTTGAGCCACGGGAAGACGGTCTGGTTGCGACCTTCACAGACTCTCAAGGAACCAGCACCGAGACCTTCGATCGCGTGCTTGTTGCCGTGGGCCGTAAACCGAACACCGGCCAACTTGGGCTGGAACACACTAAGATCGCGCTCACACCAAACGGCTTCATCCAAGTTGATCGGCAGATGCGCACGGCCGAACCGACGATCTTTGCCATCGGGGATGTCGTAGGCGAACCGATGCTCGCACACAAAGCCTCACATGAAGGGTTGGTCGCTGCTCGCGTCATCGCTGGAAAACAAACCGCCTTCGATGCCGCGGCAATCCCAGCCGTCGTCTTCACTGATCCTGAAATCGCCTGGTGCGGATTGACCGAAGAATCGGCCAAGGCCTCGGGACAAGCGGTCAAAGTTACACGATTCCCTTGGGCTGCCTCAGGACGCGCGACGACATTAGGCCGCAATGAAGGCCTCACCAAGCTTGTGCTCGATCCAGAATCCAGTCGCGTCCTCGGGATGGGACTGTGCGGCATCGGCGCAGGTGAGTTGATCGCCGAAGGTGTCCTCGCTATAGAGATGGGCGCGGTCGCCGAGGACCTCGCGGCCTCCATCCATCCACATCCGACGTTGAGCGAAACAGTCATGGAAGCAGCTGAGTCGTTTCACGGTTCGCCCACGCACCTCTTCATCCCCAAGCGGTCATAAGGTGTCGACGCTCCGCTTGCTCGATCTGACCCTTCCCCTTCCAGTCGAAAATATTGCGCTCGATGAAGTCTTACTGGAGGAACTGGATGAGCGGGGTGGAAACCCCGTGCTTCGCTTTTGGGAAAGCGACCGTCTCTTCGTCGTGTTAGGCCGCGCTTCTCGCGCGGCCGATGATGTCGACCTGGCGACCTGCCTCGAAGACGGCCTGCCTCTCCTTCGACGCGCGAGCGGCGGAGGAACCGTCTTGCAGGGACCAGGTTGCCTCTCGTATGCCTTGGTGTTGCCGCTGGATTGGCATCCAGACCTTGCGAATATTCGCACCACCAATCGACTGATTCTGGAGCGGATGGCGGCGGCACTTCGTCGGTGGGAGCCGACCACAGCCTTCCTGGGTATCAGTGACCTCGCAATCGGCGACAGGAAAATTTCCGGCAATGCGCAGCGACGAACCGGAAAATCGCTGCTCTTTCACGGAACGATTCTGCACGGCATGGGTGCCGATCTCATCGCACGCTACCTCAAGCACCCATCGCGACAACCGGAGTACCGATCAGACCGACCTCACCAAGCGTTTCTTGGGACGATCAACGCTCCACCGCAGGCGATCAAACAAGCCATTGCTGCTACGTGGAACGCGGAACCCATGGACGCCGGCTTACCTGTAATCTCCATGTCTCAGTCCATCGCGACTATTCTTTCACGAAGCCCTGAGGAACCGTAAGACAAGACGAGAGAACATTCTGATCTTTCAACGTGATCCTAGCCCTGTCGATTTTTGTAACCTCCGACGACTATGGTATGTCTTGAAACGGTAGAAGGGCGGCCACTCATCGAGATCTCAGGACTGCCAAACCTTCGTGAAGCGTGAAACGTGAAGCGTATCTCGACCAAGCTCAAAGCTAGTCTTCTTGATTGCGCGATAGGAGCACTGAAGATAAGGAGAACCCCATGAGCACCATACGGCTATTGGTCGGAACAAGAAAGGGTGCGTTCATCCTGACATCGGACGGCAAGCGGAAACGATGGAAGGTTGATGGTCCTCACTTCGGTGGATGGGAGCTCTACCACCTCAAAGGCTCGCCTGTCGATCCAGATCGGATTTACGCCTCGCAAACAAGTAGTTGGTTCGGCCAGGTCATCCAGCGATCGGATGACGGCGGCAAGACCTGGAATCCTCCTGGGACAAAACCGGAAGACCTCATGGGACCGGACGGCATGCCGAAGGGTGAAAGCAATATGTTTGCGTACGACAGCTCCTCTGATACGGGCCGGCCACTCACGACACACCAGCATTACGATGGCTCGCAGCGTCCGTGGGAATTCAAGCGGGTGTGGCACCTTGAACCGTCACTGACCGATCCGGATACGGTCTATGCCGGTGTGGAAGACGCGGCGATCTTCAAATCCACCGACGGCGGAAAGACCTGGCAGGAGTTGGCCGGACTGCGGAGCGTAAAAGGACAACTGTGGCAACCAGGCGCAGGCGGGATGTGCCTGCATACCATCTTGTTGAACACCGGACAGCCGGACCGCATGTTCGTCGCCATCTCGGCTGCCGGTACGTTCCGCAGCGATGATGCCGGGCAGACCTGGCGGCCCACCAACAAGGGACTCCTGTCGAAGTACGAGTTGCCCGATCCGGATGCGGACGTCGGTCACTGCGTGCATTCTATCGCGATGCACCCATCACGCCCGAATGTGCTGTTCATGCAGAAACATTGGGATGTCCTGCGGAGCGACAATGGTGGAGAATCGTGGAATGAAATCAGCGGCAACCTGCCGAGTGATTTCGGATTTCCCATCGCCGTGCATGCGCATGAACCGAACACGGTCTATGTCGTTCCGATCAAGAGTGACTCCGAACACTATCCGCCTGACGGCAAGTTGCGTGTGTATCGAAGCCGCACGGGAGGCCATGAGTGGGAACCGCTGACCATAGGCCTTCCGCAAGAGCATTGTTACGTCAACATTCTGCGTGATGCCATGGCCGTCGATCAGCTCGACCCCTGCGGCATCTATTTCGGGACAACCGGTGGACAGGTCTATGGCTCGGCCGATGGTGAAGACAGTTGGGAACTGATTGTGCGAGATCTGCCGTCTGTGTTGTCGGTGGAAGTACAAACATTATGACGTGAAGCGTGAAACGTCGTTCGTGAAGCGTATCGGTCAAGGGTTTGAGGTTTCTGCACAGCTTGAAACGTTGAACATGAAACTTGTCACTCATCAGCGATGATACGAAATGATACACGTGATTCTTCCTCAACATTTGCGAACCTTGGCGCGGGTGAATGGCGAGGTCATGCTGGACCTCGTCAGTCCGGCGACTATCGACTCCGTCCTCAATTCATTGGAGGCTCGGCATCCCATGCTCCGAGGAACGATCCGCGATCATGTCACCAAGCAGCGTCGGCCGTTCATCCGGTTCTTTGCCTGCGAACAGGATTTGTCGCACATCTCAGCGGATACTCCCCTACCAGACACGGTCGTGAACGGAACCGAACCATTGTTGATCGTGGGAGCCATGGCTGGAGGTTGATCGTCGATAGATAAAAGAGATTGGCTCAGGATTCTAGATCGTTATTGAAGTACCAACCACAAGGAGGCCATCATGCAGTCTATGACGCTTGCTATTGGCACGCTGTGCATCACGTTGAGCATCTCGCCCGTCCTCGCCAAGGAGAAGCAACACGAGAGACCCATGGATGAAAAAGCCATGATGGAGCTCTGGAAGCAGGCGGCCACGCCCGGTGAGCCGCACAAGCTGTTTGCCACATTAGCCGGCAGCTGGACCACGACCACCAAAGAGTGGATGGAGCCGGGCAAGCCGCCGACGGAATCCATCGGCACGGCGGAAATGAAGATGTTGCTGGATGGACGATTTCTCTATCAGGAATTCAACGGCCAGATGATGGGACAGCCGTTTAACGGCATCGGCATCGACGCGTATGACAACATCCGGAAGACATACGTGACGGCATGGATGGACACCATGGGAACCGGTATCTTTATCATGGAGGGAACGGCGAGTCCTGATAGCAAGACAATCACACTGAAAGGCTCACATCCCGAACCGGGCGGAGGCCAGATGAGCCATCGCGCCGTCTGGAAGCTGATCGACGCCGATCATCAGACCTTCGTCATGTACGGCGCGCACCACGGGCAGAAAGAAACGAAGATGATGGAGATCACCTATACGCGATCGGAATAAATGCGCCCTGCTGGGGTGATGGCTGATACACAGCTCATCCATCACCCCATGGCTGCGGTACCAGTGTCCCACCTAGCCCACTCAGTCAGATCACCTGTAGGTTCTTGCCTACGGCCCAGAATGAAACACTAGGGATATTTCCAGTAGTACCCTCCTTGCAGATGTGCTAGCGTGAACAAAATCCAAACAACTTAGTCTGGAACTGATCGCCCCCTGCGCTCATTCGTCCCGCGACCCTTTCCAGTCTATCCACCAACCCCTTCATAAAGGAGGTCGCTTGTGAGACATACGACCCTGTTACTTCAGACACTCTCTGGTTGCTGCGCCATTCTTTTTCTGACCGTTGCCTGTGCCTCTGCGGGAGACCACAAGAAAGGAGCATCGCCCATGACCGTCTCGAACGGAACACACGTCACGTTGGCATACACCCTTAAGCTGGAAGATCAATCCGTCGTCGATACCAATGTCGGCGGGGAACCGTTGAAAGTCACCCAAGGCAGTCATCAGCTCATTTCTGGAGTTGAGAAACAACTGGAAGGCATGGCTGTCGGCGAGAAAAAGCAGTTCACCGTCGCCCCAGCGGAGGGCTATGGCGCCGTCGACCCGAACGCGTTCCAGGAGATCGACAAAAAAGCCGTGCCACCGGATTCACACAAGGTAGGAGCACAGCTGGAAGGGAAAACCCCCGATGGGCGCAAAGTCTTTCCGCGTATCTCCGAAGTGAAGAACGACACCGTCGTGCTCGACTTCAACCATCCACTCGCCGGCAAGACGCTCCACTTCGACGTGCAAGTCCTGGATGTCGCGCAAGCGGCATCGACGAAGTGATCGGCTCTTCCCCGTGCGGGGCGCTAAGCGCCCCGCACGCAAACCCAGCATAATGCACATGGGCTCGACCGATCCGAGAGAATATCCCCACCAGCCCACTCCAGGGCTCCTCAAGCCTACTGTTCACAGGCTGGTTTCTTCTGTGATTTGGCAACAAGTGTCGCGGTAGCTTGGCCATAATGTTGATAGGCTCCCCACGTAGATCCCCTTGTGATAATCGCCTCTCTGGCCTTCGATAAAGAGATCCCTAACTCATCACCGAACAGCGCTTCCGTGTAGAACACCCTGGCAAACTCCAAGGCTGCGGCATCGTCCACGGGCCAACCGGTGCCTATGTAGTTCTGAACACCTCGCTCGAAAAACGCCTGGGCCAGCCCGGCAAGGTTGCGATTGGACTCCTGCAGCGTAAAGGGTGTGCCTGATCGAATGACACCGGAGAAACAGGCGTTCGCAAAGATGAGCCGTGGCACACGCCTGGCCCGGAAAATCTCTCGGGCCGACAGAATGTTGTCCTTACCGAAGATCCATCCACTCTTCGCCGGATTTTTCTCGTCGAAGTCGCCATGGCCCGAGTAATGAATCAGGTCGAATTCCTCGCTCAGGATCAAGGCGAGCAGTTCAACCGGATCACATTCATTCGCCCCGATCCGTTGTTCGATCGTGATGTCCAGACCCTGCTCCTCTTTCATCTCTCGTAAGATCTTCACAACCGCCCGCCCTTCCTCACGCGCACCCGGCAATTGCAGGTCGGCCTCCGGCGCTGGGTCGGCAATGACGAGGACCCGGAGACGGTTTGGAATGGGCGCAGCAACGAGTCCCGGCGCACCAGACAAGGTGGTCCGAAATTGGCGAGTCGCTTGCCGCCCCGGTCCGTAGAACACCACCTTCCCATGCCGCTCGAAGGCTGCCATCTCCCAAGGAAAGGCTGCGGTCGATCGGTCGACGATCAGGGTAAGCGGCGTCATGTCGATCATGTCCTGAAAATCGTCCGGCATGAGATAGCTATGCAGCAACTTCCCATATTTGTGCTGCTCCTCCAGGGTACGTGATTCCTTGAGAAGGTCAGCCGCCCCGTCCGCGTATGAGGAGTTAACCGTGATTTCCCGAACCGGGATCACCGCTTGTTTGGTGATGGCGGCGAATCGGAACTGATCACGATCCCGCTCGATTGTCACGCGGCTGCCTTCCATCTGGTCGAACCGTTCCGGTTGCGGTTTCGTCTGGCGATGGGTTCGCTCACGCACCTCTCTTGGAATGACCTTCAGCTTCAGACCGCCCTCCTGATTCTTGGCGATCCTTTCTAATAGCCCGTGAATCGTCTTGAAGCGGGTCTTGTCCTTCTCAACAATCCGCAGGGTCTCAAGCTGCCCCTGCCCGTGCCCCTCAAGCCGTCGGAGCGCCGACCCCACTCCTGCCAACATACCGACGATCGCTTGCTCTAGAGACAAATTGCCCTCTCCGGATCCGACGACGACCGTCACAAACTCACGCCATCCCAACGCCGTGACACCGTACGTGACGTTGGCAAACAAGAGATCCACGTCTTCACGATTGAACCGCCCATACTCCCCCATGCCAGCCAAGATGACCGAATCAGCGGCCAGTGACTTGTGCGTGCTGGGGATGAGAAACACTTCGCCCAGTCCTCCGCCGATGATGCCCCGCTTGACCGCCTTGGAAATCCAGAAGTCGAGGGCCTCATCTAACGCGCCCACGGCCCGCACCGGCGGCACCGCTCGGTAATGGCCTACCACGACTGCTGGCGCCTTGATGTCACGAATGTCCCCATGGATCACCTCGACCTTCAGGGCGATGGGCTCCTGTGGCGGAGCTGTTTTCTTGCGTCCTCCAGCAGTCTTCGTGGTCGCTCCATCGGTCGCAGTCCTGGATCCCGGAGGCGCCTGGACCATGATGGCTTGCCTCAGCAAGGTCTCGGCTCGACGGCGCTCGGCCGCAGTACTTCGGTCAGCTTTAGTCGCTTCGGCTATCTGCCGAATCTGCTCAGCATCTTGACGGTCCCGAACGGCACGGACTCGAGCAGAGGTCATGGAACGGACAGCTCGAGCGGCAACCGGCTCTGTACTGAGTGCGCCGGTCTTGCCGGTTCGTAAGATCTCATCGACGGCTTCGAGCACCTGCTCGTGTTTCTGGAGATCACCATGGATTTCATCGACATAGTACGTCGGCACACCGGGCAACAATCCCAACGCATGGGTGACGCGGCCATCGCCTTTGAAGGTCACGTCAAACTCGAACTGGCCGGGACCATCAATCCTCACACCGGCCAGAGTTTCTTGATTACAGCCAGCGATGTACGCCATACGGTCAGGGTCGATCGTCACAGCCGCCTCAAGATCCGCATGGAACTTCTTGGCCCGCTGCAGGTGCGCATTGACGATGGGATAGCGGCCCCACATGCTGCTCTCATAGAGTTTTTGCTCTGACGCTAGAAGCTTGGTAGGCGACGGAAGCAATTGATAACTCCCCACGAATCCATTCAAGATCTCAAGGACCTCGTTCAAGTTATGGTGCAGGTCTGCCGCCGCCAATCGGCGTACGAGCTTGTCTCCGGCCACCATCGCATTGGCAATCGCGTGCGACCCGTAGTTCGGTGTGCCCAGCATGATGAGCCGGCCACCCTGCACCTTCTTCGGCTCCAGCATGGCCTTCCAAACCTTGGGATAGAGCCGAATGAAATTCCGTGATACCAAGCCTCCCATCGAATGGGCCACCAGATGAACTGGCTGGTCCTTATACTTCGATTCGACCAAGTCTTTGAGCCATTCGGCAGCCTTATCCATATCTTTCCGCCAATCGTATGCAAACGGCTCGACGTTCCAGTAGGCTTTCAGCCACAGCACCGCCTCTGCATAACTGTCCTTATCGAGCCCGCTGGGTTGCACCCGCAATTGTGAATCCGCTTCCTGCATCCCATCCTTGGTGAGTTGGAGTTTCTCGATGCCTCCCCAGATCAGTCTAGGAAAACTAACCCAGATGAGGTCATCATCCCCATCCTCCGTGACTGTCAACTCAGACCCCATGATGCCGGGAATGAAGATGATATTGCCCCGCAGTGGCTCCCGTTTTCGACGAACCACCCGAACCCGCTCCGCCAGCTGCTTGAGCCGGTCAAACTTTTCTTGGCCAAAGTGATCCCGCAAGGCCTGGTCAGACACCGCTCGTGATTTTCCACCACGTGTGGAGCGGGATAGCTGTGCCTCAAACTCATCCCAATCCATATCGTGGACCCACCGATCCGCATCGCTTGATTTGGTCCCTCGCTGCTTTGAGCTCATAGGCGAATCCTTTCTGCCAAGAAAACGTGGGTAGTTGGCACGAGACTTCTGCGTGCCCCGGCGGCCATCAAGCCGCTGGGCCGCTGGCTGTTCTAGCTGAGAAATTGGCGATTGAACGAGGTGCGCTGTCCTTCTAGTTGAGGAACCTGATCGAAGTCTTCCGCCTTCAGTTTGGCCATGGTGCGTTGGTGCAATTCGCGATAGGTCAGCGTGCCTTCGACTTCTTTGATCGACTCAACGAGGTAATAAGTCAGAGCCCCGTTATACGTTCCTCCGATATGGGCGTCGGCCGACGTTTGCGTAGCGCGGCAGCCCGAGATCAACATCTCGGGAATATCGGCGTGAACGATATCGCTTTTTCGCTTCCGTCCGCGTGGAGCTTTCCCCAGCTGACCACGAAGTGTGCCTCGCAGTCTCCGGCCAGACTCGGTTGCCATCAGATCAAGGGGACAGGGGAGGAACCGTTCTCTTCTTGGCACATCGGGGGGCGTGATAATCCGAGTGATCGTGCCGGAATGGCAACAGTCCATGATGACGGTGAGGTTGACACCCTTGCGTAGCTTGTTGAACGCTTTGCGAAGCGAATCATCACGGAAGGTGTCCTTCCAATTCAAATCCGTGGGACACAGGATCTCATCACGGTTGTCCGCTTCATCACCATTATTATCCGGAACATTCGATCCGTACCCTGAGTAATGGAGCAACAAGGTGTCGCCCTTCTTCCCGCTCTTGATGAGTTTCTGAATTGCCGCCTGCATGGCCTTCTTAGTGGCCTTGAGGTCGGTGAGGGTTGTAATATCCTTCTCCGTAAAACCGTAATAGGTTTTCAGCACCCCACTCAGATTCTTTACGTCATTGACACACCCATTCAGATCAGACCCTGGAACCTGATACTTATTGATCCCGATGAGCACCGCTCGTTTTGCCATAGACGCTCCTTTCTGTGGCTGCATGTCGCACAGTGTAGACGGGAAGACTCGCACGATTCGATCTCATCATCCCACTGAGCAAGCCGCTTGCCACGCCTCGTTCATGGAAGAAGCGGCGCACGAGGTCATGCCTAGGCTGAACTACAGGCGGAAGGATACAGGATTTTGAGGCTCACGAATAGTTGTGAAGAGATAACGAAGAATTCTGGTGAGGCGGCAAGCCACTGACTGGTGAATCTAAACTGATACAGCTCTGTATCGAAATGGGTACAACCAGTACATGCGAAATTCGTTCAGCCTGAGCTTCAAGTCTGGCAATCTTTGGTGGTGTCACTCAAGAGAGTAGAAGCACAATATGCCCTGTCACTAAAAGCAGTACTCATAGTAATGCCTACGCACATCAGCCTGCCATTTAAGAAACACAGAAGAAAGTTGGCTTTTACTGTGATCTGACCTAGGCATTTCATGAAGGAACACATCCGATACTCCTAAATCGAATATGCCACCATCTATCCCAGCCTCTTTGAAAACAAGAAGTGGAAGACCAGATGAAAACAGAATACCTGCTTCTATCTGGTTCCATGGTGTAGGAAAGCTTAGGCTCGTTACTTCCTCCGGATCCTTGGTGCTATATTTCCGAATCCCTTTCTCTATTCGAAATCGCTCAAAGCCAAGGATGACACCACCAGAACAATGTCTCGCGAGAACTGCAACTTCGCGGAGTGGGAATTGGGTTGCAAAATCTGATACTCCAACAGCTCGAGGCTCAAGCTCCAGCCCATCTAACAAATCAAGAATCAGCTTTTTCGATGCCTGTTGTGTTTCTGACAGCGTCGTAGGACAAGAGACAAAAACGGGTATCTTCATACCTTAGCCTCCTGGGTAACCTCGTCTTTGTACAGGATCTCAAACCGTCGAGCAAGGAGGCTATTTACGCACATTGAGTATGAGCCATAGCCTTCACCGTCCCAGCCCAGCACGCTAGAGAATTCTGGTGTCGATCCAGGTGACTTGTCCGGTTCGGCGATTCACTTCTCCATACATATGTGCAGTGCCGCCACGGCCATCGCCCTCACCACCATCCCAGAGACAAACAAACTGTACTTTCCTGATCCCATAGGACAAGGCTGTATAGAGTAGCCAGAGGTTGCAGCGTTCGTAAGGATCAACACCCTTCGGTGGAGGACCGAGTTGGTCCGAGGTTGACCGAATTTCCATGGTGAGTTTAGCCTGTACATCCAGATAACGACCTCGCCATGCTTCACCACCACACACCACTGATTTTTGTATAAAAGTTGGTTCATCGAATGGCTGCAGCCACTGCACCTTTACTCCTCGCTGCTGACAGGCCTCGGTGAACAAGAGATCCCCACCACAGCCACCAAGAGTCAACGCAAGATCTTCTGGGCCCGCGCCAAGGTTTTCAATCGCGTCGGCAGTCCTCCGAGCTGCAACCGGCTCCTTTGAGCTGGGTAACCTTGGAGTCGGTCTAGTCGGAGCATCAATCATATGGCCACTGAAGAGGAACACGTGCCTTGGCTTCCACCGGTCTTCCGGCTTCGTGAGTTTCTGTAAGGCTCGGCCAAAGACGGCAAGTCCAGCCTCCACACAATCCAATCGGAATCCTATGTCCTTAAATAGCTGCAACTGCATCAAGCATGATTCCAAAGAAGACCAATCTTGTTCATTCTTGGCAATCGCGTCCTTATAGGCAGCCTTCGTGGTTTCTGGTTTCCCGACAAGGACTTCTAGATCGCCGAGGGTGGCAAGGGCCCAGAACTGTTGCCCATCATTCTGCGGACATTCAGCGGCAAATCGCACGGCCCCAGCCATGGTCGCCATTTCTTTGTCGTACCGTGGATTGCTCGTCAAATATTGGTACAAATGCATTAACGTGAGGGCATTGATACCGGAGTAAAAATGACCAGGATTACGGCGATAGGCCATAGAATAGCTTTCGATCGCGGCCCGCAGTAGTGCATCCTCGTAAGCAGCTTCCTCTCTCATTTGTTTCGGACTGTTGCCTGGTCGATGCCACGACGCGACCCACGCATCTTTATCCACTCGGCCGAGCAAGGCCCACGTCTCAGGATCGTTCGGAAAAGACTTGAGCACCTCATGATAATGAGACCGCACACGGTCTAATGAATATCCCGACTTGCCTTCCATTGCAAGCCGCTGAAGGCAGATCCCCTTCTCTAGGAGACCCTTAAGATTCCGCGGTTCCAACGAAAGTCCCCGTTCGACCTGTTCTAATCCAAACGTGAAATGTTCAGCCTTACGCAGCGCTTGACCGGCCGTGATCCAAGCTTCCACGCGAAAAGCAGCCACCGGTGCCTCATCAGCCAGCACCAACACATCACCGATGTGTCCGGCTTTTCGTGCCAAGGCAATACGCTGCTCCCACGCCTCATGTTGATCCCAAAACTCTTGCACGTCGCCGACGCGAAGCGACTTCCAATCAGGCTCCTGCAGATTTGGTAGAAGATGATAGACTGGACTCACCTTGCGGTCGCGCCACGATTCCATGGTGGCCATGACCATGTCGGTCAGGCTCCTCTTATCCTGCTCAATCGTTGCCAAATCTGGTTTGCCGTTTTTAATGCTGTAACGGAGCTTGCGATCGGTGTAGAGATCAAATGCCGTCGTCACCTGTCCTCCGCAGATCAAGATGACACCCCGGGCTCGCAGCGCATGACGTACACCGAGTTCGTACCAAACATTCGGATTGTCGAGAGTGAGGTCGGCAACCACCAGATCAGCGATGAGCAGCTCCTGAAACATATCCGTGCGAATGTCGCCGGCTCGCTCATCTTTATCGGACCGGAATACTTCAACCCCTGCAGTTTCCAGAGCCGGCTTGATCAACTCGTCATAAACATGATTGAAGTCGATCTCCGCACCTTGACTGTCCTTCTTGGTACCGAACGGCATAGCGACAAAAGCATGGGGTTTCACGCAACATTCCTCCCAATAAGCCCGTTCAATTTTCAATCTTACTTCACAGAAGGTGTCTTATCATCCTCATCTTTTATTGCCTTGAATACCTGCGTCATGTACGTCTCGACCTCTTCCCGACTCAGCTCCTCAACGCGCGCGGCGAAGGCCGGATAGGCCAGTACATGAGTTTGGTTGGCGTAGGGCCCACTCAGCTGAAAGAACTGCCAGCCTTC
Source organism: Nitrospira sp. (assembly GCA_016715825.1). Taxonomy (NCBI): domain Bacteria; kingdom Pseudomonadati; phylum Nitrospirota; class Nitrospiria; order Nitrospirales; family Nitrospiraceae; genus Nitrospira; species Nitrospira sp. The sequence continues at coordinate 12,637 of JADJXO010000011.1, forward strand.
GCTCTTGAGCGCCTCGACTATGCGCCGGTAGTGGCGCCACCGTTCGCCATAGTGGAAGAACTCTTCCACGGCCGCGCTCAGCGCCACCACAAGGCTGACGATCACGGTGAGCGTTTTGACCAGATCAGCGCCGACACCAACTCCAACGTTCCAACTCACCAACGCCGGCACGATCACGCCGCCGATGATCGTCGTGAGCCGTAAGATATTATGCCGCAGCACGGACTCCCAGGCCTTCTCATCCATCCAGATGACCTGCTCCAGCCAGCGCGCCCGGAGAAACTGCTTGTTCAGCTCCGGCAACTCCAGCGCGTCAATAAGGGTCCCCATTTCGGCCCGCATCTGTTCATGATCTTTTGGCTTCTTCAGCATGGTCGCCTCGCATCATACGTGTGAATCGTCCTATCTGTCTTATCGCTATTCCTACGAAAGCAATGTCGATGCCTGCCCACGCGGTTTCACAAAACAAGCACATCCACCATGGTAAACCCGTGCATGCACAGTGAATAGAGCTGTTCCGATATGGAGTAGAGACACCGGCGATGGAAAGCTGTTGCCATAACAAGGTATCGAACCAGATACGATCTGTATCCGTACAGATATCATAGGCAAGAGGAGTGCGGAAACTGGGGCTTCTGTGTCTGTGGGGATTATCGGGCATTCACGCGGGCGTTTCTTGTCCTCCTCTTGCCGTCGATGTAAGATGGGACCGGTCATTGAGGAGCCTATGAAAACTGTGACGTACACCATCAGTCCGGAGCAGCGTGAAGCGTTGTTCTCTCAGCTCCCCAGTGAGCTCAGCCAAGAGTTGGGCATACGATTTGCCTATCTCTATGGGTCCGTCCTCGAGTCAGACCGGGTCCATGATGTGGACATCGGACTCTTTCTTGACGACGCAGCCGTTGCGCAGCAGGCACAGATCGTGGAAATGCTTTCTGCGAAACTGACTGCGGCAGTCAGGCTACCAGTCGATATTCGGGTGATCAATACCGCACCTCTGTCATTTCTCTACCATGTCTTGCGAGGACGACTCCTGCTCTGTCGAGACGAAGGTTTCTTAACCGATATGCTCGAGGATGTGGCCCGGCGGTATCTTGATCTGGCTCCACTGCTTCGCAGCAGCACAAAGGATGCCTTCGCCGCATGACTCTCAATCCGGATCTCATTCGGGCTCGTTGTGCCGAAATCGATGCGTCGTTGAGCCGGCTCGAGGAGCTGCGTCGTCTGCCTCGTGAGACATTCCTTTCAAGTCAAGACACGCTCGATGTCGCCTGCTATCGATTGCTGATCGCCATTGAGGCAGCGCTGGCGCTCTGCTTCCATGTATCTGCGAAGCGGCTGAATCATGTGCCGGAAGAGTACGCAAGCTGCTTCAGTTCACTTGAGAAAGCCGGGCTCATTCCCACAGATCTTTCGAACCGCCTGCAGCAGATGGCACGATTCCGAAACTTGTTGGTCCACGTCTACTGGAAGATCGACTATGTGCAAGTCTACGAGATCATTTCGACACGCCTTGATGATCTGCGTGCGTTTCGCACCACCATGGTCGGGTTGATCTAACCCAGCGCGGGCCAGTCCTTGATAGATCAGAGCCTGCTTCCCACCACGCATGTCGAAACACCGTTTCGGTTCTACCTTGCCCTTCTCACCACCAGAATCCCATCTCGAATCGTGACGAGCACGGCGGTCACGTGCGGATCGTTTGACACCGCTCGATTGAGTTCCTGAATCGCCGCGGTCGATTCATCCGGTGGCGGCAGCTTCAGCACCTCGCCGCTCCAAAGCACGTTATCGATCAAGATCACGCCGTTCGGCGCAAGCAGGTCGAGCGCACGCCGGTAATAGTTGAGATAATTGGTCTTGTCGGCATCGATAAAAATAAGATCGAACAGACCGGTCAGCTCTCTCATCGTGTCGAGCGCAGGGCCCATGCGGATACTGATCTTGCCGCCAACCGCAGTCTGCGCGAAATAGGGTCGAGCAACCGAGGCCGACTTCTCATTGATCTCACACGTGATCACGGTTCCATCAGCCGGCAAGGCTTCGGCAAAGCAAAGCGCGCTGTAGCCGGTAAACATTCCAATTTCGAGCACGCGCTTCGCCCCGACCAGCTGCGTCATCATTTTCAGAAACGCCCCTTCCAACGGACCAACCAACATCTGCGGATACTCCATGGTCCGCTGGGTTTTTTCGCGCAGGGCCCGGCAGACGGCAGACTCCGGCATGGAATGGGCTTCGGCATAGGCTTCGATCTCGGATTGGATGAGCTGATTCATGGGGCTCCTTTCACCAATTTGAAAAACACTGCGGCCGTTGCGTACACTGCTCAAGACACCAACCAGCGAATGGATCGTAGTATAGCGAAGGAGACCGACTTGAAGACACGCAGCACCTTAGAACCCCTCACGACCAAACTGCTGGATATTCAGCGTATCAATAGCGCTGCCGCGGTCCTCTCATGGGATCAGGAAACCTACATGCCCACCGGCGGAGGCGAAGCACGGGCTGAACAGATTGCGGTGCTCCAAGGCATCGCCCATGAGAAGCTGGTCTCCTCGGATGTGCAGGCCCTCCTCTCTCAGTGGGTGGATCCTGCCACCGGCCAGGCAATCACCACGCAGGGGGAAACATGGGATGAGCCGTCGCGATCACTCCTGCGGGAGATCTGGCGGGATTTCAGCCGCGCCAAAAAGCTCCCCTCGGATTTTGTGGTGAAGTTGAGCCGTGAATGTTCCCTCGCTCAACAAGTGTGGGTCGAGGCACGAGCGCAAAATAAATTTTCGATGTTCCTGCCGAACCTCCGGACCGTGCTCGATCTCAAACGTGAGGAAGCTCACTACCTCGGCTATCACGACTCCCCCTACAACGCGCTCTTGGACGTCTATGAGCCTGGCGCGACGATCGCTGGACTCCAGCCGGTGTTTGCGACACTCAAGTCCCGTCTGGTGCCGTTGCTGAAAACAATCACAGCGAGCCGGGTTCAGATCGACGACGGCATTTTGCATCACGCCTATGACCAGGCGCGGCAGCTGGAATTCGGTCGTCTGGTACTAACGGCCATGGGGTATGACTTTGAGCGCGGTCGGCTCGATCTCTCCGCTCACCCGTTCACCACTTCGTTCCACCCGACGGATGTGCGCGTGACGACGCGCGTTCATGAACAGGAGCTCCAATCCTGCCTTTTCAGTTGCATCCATGAGGGAGGGCACGGATTGTACGACCAGGGGCTCGATCAACAATATTTCGGCACACCACTGGGCGATTCTGTATCACTGGGCATCCATGAAAGCCAGTCACGCCTCTGGGAAAATTGCGTGGGCCGATCGCGTCCCTTTTGGCGTTTCTTCTATCCGGTCTTGCAGCACACCTTCCACGACCAGCTCCATGGCGTCACGATGGAGCAGTTCTATGCCGCGATCAATCGCGTTCAACCCTCGTTGATTCGCGTGGAAGCGGACGAGCTGACGTACAATCTCCACATCATGCTGCGGTTCGAAATCGAGCAAGGCTTGATCGAAGGCAAGACCCAGCCTGAGGATCTCCCCTCAATTTGGAATCGGAAGATGGAGGAATATCTGGGCATCGTCCCCCCAACGGACGCAGAAGGCGTGCTGCAGGATGTGCATTGGTCGTTCGGCGCCTTTGGGTATTTCCCTACCTATACACTCGGCAATCTGTACTCGGTCCAATTTTTCGAGCAAGCCAAGCTGGAGATTCCGCACTTGGAGGATGAGATCGCGGCCGGTCAACTGATGGGCTTGCGCCGATGGCTTGAGCAAAAAATCCATCGCTGGGGCCGCATGTTTACACCGGCCCATCTCGCAGAGCGTGTGACAGGCTCCGCCATCAACCCCGAGCCTTTCCTACAGTATGTCGAAAAGAAGTACGGTGAACTCTACCAGCTCTGAGCGTCGACCACGGGCCGACTGTCATAGCCCAACACTGCATTGAGTTTCGGGAGCACGGCTGGGGCCACGGTAAACTCAGCCTGCACGTCGATCCGGTGCGGGACAAGCAACGTGGTGTGAAAGACGATATCCCGAATTGGAATCTTCAGGTCAGGATCTTGCGGGGTGCTGAGCTGAACCGCTTCGACCGATGCCGTGATGGTGCCACTATCTTGTAGCCCATAGGTCGCAACAACGGCATCGAGAATCTCTTTGACTTTCTCGTTGGCCTCCACCCCTTGTATGGCCTCGAGCAGCAGCGGGATCGCCTCCTCTTTGGCTTGATCCGAGATCGTAAAATTTTCGATGCGCCCTTTTCGGCGAAGAGATGTCAAATCGTTGTCGAGATCTTTGCTGAACGCCCCATAGGCGAACCGGAAAAATTCAAAGTGGAACGCTTTGAGTCCCTTCGCAAAGGTTTGAAGTTCGCAGAGAAAGCAGAGCTGCTGTAATTTCACATCGCTCAGTGGACCATACGATTCAGCCACGTGCAGCACGTAGAGGAGAAGAGCTCGGTCAACGGCAATCTGACTGGGTAGTCGCAAAGGCTCCTCACAAGAGAACCGTGAATGTTTTCACTATAGACAACGGCCACCGCAGCCGTCAAAGTCTACCAATCTCAAGAGGTCGTAAAAACGCGCTTGACCGGCTCTTGGATTTCGTCTTTAATTCCGACCACGGAGGCTTAGCCTACTCGCCATGTCGAAACATGCCAAAGAAATGGAAATCCTCAAGGAGCACCTGGGGAAGCACCAGCTGAAGTTTACTCGCCAACGTGAATTGATCCTTGACGCATTTCTCAAGCAAGAACATATTACGGCTGAGGAGTTGTACCACCAGCTGGCGCGGAAAGATCCCCATTTGGGGCTGGCGACTATTTACCGCACACTCAACCTCTTCTGTGAAGCAGGTCTCGCCCAGGCCCGGCACTTTGGGACTCAGACGCAGTACGATAACGTCTCACACAAAGGCCACCACGATCATCTCATCTGCACCGGGTGTGGGAAAATCGTGGAATTCGAAAACTGTGATATCGAGCGTCTACAAGAGGAAGTCGCGACACGAAACGGCTTTACGATCCAAACCCACCGCCTTGAACTCTACGGACTCTGCTCTCGCTGCCGCCATTGACCCCTGCGAGTCTTTCTGGTATTCTTTTTGAGACGGTTTATCAATTTCAAGAGTCCCCCTTAACCATTACACAACTGGATCATCATGCATACACGATGCCCCCTTCGCACGATCGGTGTCCTGACACGCTTCGTCTTTGTCATGGGGAGTGTTTTAATCCTGTGGCTCGCACCTTCTCCCGATGTCTCTGCCGCCGATAAGTTGACTGTCTATTCTGGGCGAGCCGAACGACTGATCAAACCGGTCCTGGACGCGTTCACCGCGAAGACCGGTATTCAGATCGACTTGCTGTCCTCGGGCACAACCGAGCTCGTGAATCGGATGAAGGCGGAAGGCGACCGCAGTCCGGCCGATGTGTTTGTCACCAACGATGCCGGCAGTCTAGAGATCGCCCGTACCGCTGGACTCCTTCGCCCCTTGAGCATGCGGGAGGTCGAGCGAGCCATTCCATCGCAATTCCGCGCGGCGGATAACAGCTGGATCGGCTTATCCGGACGATTCTGGATTATCGTGTACAACACCACCCTCATAAAAGCTGATCAGATCAAGTCGCTACTGGACTTGGCCGATCCGTCCTGGAAGAACAAGATCGCGATTCCGAACGCAGGCAGCGAATACCTCCAAGCAGGTGTGTCGGTCATTCGGGCGAGCCTTGGCGACGATGCCACCAAAACATTCCTTGAAGGACTCCGAGAGAACGCCGGCACACAGGTCTACCAAAAGAGTTCCCAAATCGTCGACGCGGTCGCCAAAGGGCAAGTGGCGCTGGGTATCGTGAATCACTACTACGTCTATCGACATCTCGCGACCCAACCGACGGCTCCACTGGGAGTCTCAATGCCCGATCAACAGGACGGCGGGATGGGAACCATCATGAATGTGGCCGGCATCGGAATCCTGAAGCACACAACCCGCATCGACAATGCAAAGCTGCTGGTGGAATTTCTCGTCGCCCAGGCCGGCCAAAAAATGTTTGCCGACCTCGACAAGGAATACCCGCTCCATCCTGAAGTGAAGGGTGATCCGGCACTCCCTGAACGGAAAAGTTTCCGAGCAGCGCTGGTGCCTCTGAGCAAGCTCGCCGAACTGCGAGAGCCTACGATGCTGCTCATTGAACAAGTCGGAATGCGATAACCCTTCGAGCAGATTCGTGATTCCTGTACCCCGATCATCTGCCTCAGCCTTGCAATTGATGGTGATGGCCAGCGCCGCACTGATCTTGTTGCCGTTGGGCTACGTCACCACGCTGGCCTTCTCAGCCGACGTCGTAGTCTGGCAGCGGCTCTGGACGACACGGGTCCCCGAACTTTTGTTCAACACGGTGTCGTTGGCCGGTGCGGTGGCCGTGCTGACCCTCGTAATAGGGGTCATGACGGCATGGATGGTCACCCGATTTGAGTTTCCCGGACGCCGTTTCTGGGAAGTCGCCCTCGTACTTCCCCTGGCGATGCCGACTTATGTCCTCGCCTATGTGTACAACTATCTTTTGGGATACAACGGTCCTGTCGAACAGCTATGGCAAATGATGGCGGGACCGCAAGCACGAATTGTCTCTCCGCAAAGTTTTTGGGGCATCACCTTCGTGATGGCACTCGACACGTTTCCGTTCGTGTATCTCCTCACACGCAGCGCGCTCTTGAGCTTCAATGTGTCCTTTGAGGAAGTGGCCCGTAGCTGCGGCGCATCACCACTGCGCACGATGTTCAGAGTCACCTTGCCGTTGTTGCGCCCCTCCATCGTGGCCGGTGTTGCGCTGGTAGTGCTGTATGTCGTCTCAGATTTCGGTGCTGTTTCCCTCCTACGCTTTCAAACGCTGACCTATGCCGTCTTTCAGCAGATGACCGGCAGGTCCGACAATCAAGCTGCAAGTATCCTGAGTATCTTGTTGGTGGTCCTGGCACTGCTGTTCCTGTTGACCGAACGCTGGTTTCGACGAAAGAGCCGGTTCTATCAGACCTCAGGGCGCTATCGGGCCCCCCAACGGGTGCCCTGCGGGTGGCTCTCTGCAGGGATTTTGACGACCTGCCTGGCCTCCGTCGTCGCTCTGGCCTTCAGTATTCCTGCCTACCTCTTGGTGACATGGAGCCTCTCCCCTGAGGCACTGGCTATTCTGGATACTCGTTTTTTTGGATTTGTGTGGAACAGCACCCTCTTATCCGGTCTGGCAGCGACAGCCGCCGTGATGGTTGGGCTCCCCCTCGCCTACCTTGCAAGCCGGAAGCCGACCTGGCTCAATCTTGGCTGTCTGCAAGCAGCCTATGCAGGCTATGTTCTGCCAGGCCCGGTGGCAGCCCTCGCTGTGTTGGTGCTCTTCTTGAAAATTCTGCCGTTTTTCTACGGAACCGTGCTCGTCCTGATCGTCGCCTACGTCCTACACTTCCTCCCCGCGGGTCTGCAATCACTCGAACCATCGATTCAGCAGATCACGCCCAACCTTGAAGAAGTGTCCAGGACCTTGGGGCTTGGGGTTCGAGACACTTGGAGGCGAGTCACGCTGCCGCTGATCCGTAACGGTGTTATCGTAGCCTGGGTCCTTGTTTTTCTCCAGACTATGAAGGAACTCCCGGCGACGTTATTGTTGAGACCTGTTGGATTTGACACCTTGGCGATCCGAGTGTGGCTGGAAGCGAGTGAGGAGTATTATCAGCTGGCGGCCCCATCAGCCCTCTTGATCGTACTGGTCGGGTTGCCGGCCTTGTTTTTGCTGCTCTCTCGCGATTGGAGGGCGGCATAAGTTCATGATGGATCCATCACTTCACACAACCCATATGAAGACCGCCGAGCCTGATGATCATGTCCTTCAGTACCGGCCGACTTCGTTTATCTTGGAGCTCCGGTCGGTATCCTGCGCCTACGACCCAAGCCGGCCCGCCATCAAGGATATTTCTTTTTCCATTCGAGAAGGAGAAATTCTCTGTCTTCTCGGACCGTCCGGCTGCGGGAAGACCACCATCCTGCGAGCCATCGCCGGCTTCGAACCTGTCCGATCCGGACAGATCTTTCTGTCCGACCGATTGGTCTCCTCATCCAGCGAAACGGTGCCAACCGAAGACCGTCGTGTCGGCATGGTCTTCCAGGAATATGCGCTGTTCCCACACTTGCGAGTGGCCGACAACATCGCTTTCGGGCTCCATTCTCTTCCGCGGGCGGAACGAACCTGTCGAGTCCAGGAAATGCTTCGGCTGACCGGCCTGGAAGGATTGGACCGCCGATACCCACATGAATTATCCGGCGGACAACAGCAACGCGTGGCACTCTCACGAGCGTTGGTGCAGCATCCCGTCTTGCTCCTCTTGGACGAGCCGTTCAGCAATCTCGATCCCGACATGGCAAGCCGCATGCGGCAAGACCTCCATGGTCTCCTCCGCCGAACCAAGACGACCACCATCCTGGTCACCCATGATCACGAGGAAGCATTTGCGATGGCCGATCGCATCGCCGTCCTCAACCAAGGAGAGATTGAACAATTAGATGCTCCGGAGCTCATTTACCATCTCCCAGCAACTCGGTTCGTGGCTGATTTCGTCGGTCAAGCCGACTTTGTCACTGGAGAGATTCGACAAGGCCTCGTGCATACCGAACTGGGAGAGTTTCCCAATACCATCAGCAGTGCCGAGGGATCGCATGTCATGGTGATGATCCGCCCGGATGATATTCACCTGGTACCCAATACAGCCGCCGAGCCCCGAATCGTAGCGCGACAGTTCCGAGGCTCGGAAAATTTGTATACGGTCCAACTTCCGTCCGGCCAGGTCGTACATAGCAGTGAAGGTTCAACCAGCGTCTACCAGGAAGGGACTGCCGTCGAACTGCGTGTCTCTGCCACCCACACCGTCCTCTTTCCAACCGATGAACCGCTTCGCCCATAAGACGCACTGCGATCACACTCATGCCTGTGCCAATTGACAGCTTCCCCCAAGATCTGGCATGGATGAAACGGTATTCCGGCTCCCAACCCACCGGATTAAGCCCACATCTTCTATGTAAGGAGTCGAGATGGACGCGTTGAAGAACGTCGTTGATTACGGCGTGATCGGTCTGCTGCTCGTGCTGAGTCTTTGGTCCGTTGCCGTGGCCATCGAACGATGGCTGTTCTATCGACAAGTCAATCTGTCTCAGTTCACCAATGCGCAGTTGTTGGAAATCACGCTCACAAAGCGGCTTGTGATTATCGGCACCGTTGCCGCCAATGCTCCGTATATCGGCCTCCTCGGAACCGTCCTTGGTATCATGTTAACCTTCCATACCATGGGGACATCGGGTACGATGGCGGTCAACACCATCATGATCGGCTTGAGTCTAGCCTTGAAGGCGACCGCCGTCGGACTGTTAGTCGCGATTCCCTGTGTCGTGATGAACAACGTCCTGCGTCGGCGCGTCACGGAGCTCTTGACCGAGTACAAGGCCCAACATGGACCGGAATATTGATCAGATCAACGTCATCCCGCTGGTGGATGTCATGTTGGTCCTCCTCGTCATCGTGTTGACCACGGCCACGTTCATCAGCACCGGGCAAGTTCCCGTCAACTTAGCCAAGGCGAAGGAAGTGGGTGATCGAAAGGACGTTCCGGTCGTGATCTCACTGACCGCTGATGGGAGCCTGTTTGTCAATGATGCGCCGGTTCCGGATGGAGGCCTCCCGACGGCGCTCGGTGCTCAACCTCGTGAATCAGCGGTGGTTGTGCGGGCGGACAAAGTCACCTTGCTGGAGAAATTTGTCGCCTTGGTCGACGAGATTCGTGGCTTAGGATTTCAACACGTCAGCCTGGAGGTCATTCGACTGTGAGGGGTCACTCGGTTCCCCTTCCCCATCCCAGAGGGCCGGTGGCGGCAAGTTGGCTCGTCTCATGCCTGCTGCACGCAGCCCTGGCCATGGCTGCATTATTCTTCGTTCGACACCTGGAGCTCGCCCCTCAGTCTGAACCCTTTCAGTGGGACGTTGCGATGATGACGCCGCTCTCGACTTCGGGGCAATCCGATCCCACCGCTCAACCGACAACTCCAGGGGCTTCGGAGATTCGGCGACCTCTTCCGGCAACGAAACGTGTCCCCCCAGCCGCCCCGCCGATTGAACCAGGAGTAGGGACACCAGCTGCTGCAACGCCAACCATGTCCTCACTGGAATCCTTTCAAGAGCAACCCCTCCATCAGGAGTCAACTCCATCAGGTCCAGCGCCGATTCTCTCACCTCCCTTGTCTCCTGACCGTCTTCCGGAGCATCTCCCAGCTGCCGTGTCGGAACAGGAACCACCTACTCGCAATGCTGTGACCACTCCGGTGGATGCACTCACGGATTCCTCCCTTGCTCCCCTCACAGCGCCGAACCAACTCGCGTCAGCCAAAGCTGATTATGGATGGCTCGCTGTTCTCATGGCGCAGTGGATCGCGGACCTAAACAAACGATATCCGGCGATGCTCCGAACCGAAGGGATACAGGGGAAGGTCACGCTGACTGCAATACTTCACGAAAATGGGCTGTTGAGCGATGTGCGGGTCGTCAAGAGTTCGGGGCACGCCGCGCTCGATCAAGTTGCCGTGGAAGATGTGACGAACGGCCCACCCATCACTCTTTCTCGTCCATTGGACCGTGCCCAGATGCCGGTGAAATTTTCGATCAACTACGATCTGAAGACGGCTCGGTGATCCTTTACCTTGATCTCAGGGAACATGGAGTCGATCCTGGAGCCCTGACGACACCGTCATTGTTCCTTCAGCATCGATAATGATGGCTTCAACATCAGGCAAACCCTCTACCAGGGCCATTCCTTTCTCAGGCCCTAACACAAAAACCCCTGTATCCAATCCGTCGGCCACCGTCCCTTCCTTGGCCACAATCGTCACACTCTGACATGCGCGTGCCGGCTGCAAGGTCTGCGGGTCCAGGATATGGTGATACCGGACTCCGTCTCGCACGAAAAATCGCTCATAGTCCCCTGCAGTGGAGATGGCTTCATCCTTCAGTTCAATGACCGCGATCAGCTCGCCTTCCTCGCGAGGATGCTTGATCCCGACAGGAAACCCATTACCTTCCGGAAGCATGCCAAATGCCTTAATATCACCGGATATGGCGACAACTCCCCCTCTCGCACCAGCCCGCTTCATCTCCTCGACGGCCCGATCAGCTGCATATCCCTTTCCAATCCCACCGACATCAAGACGCATGCCTTCATGCGGCAGGAAAATAGTTCTTGCCTCTCTATCGATTCGAATGTTTGTCCAATCGACGAGGGGTTGTAGCTGCTGCAATTCATGGTCATCGGGAATATGTGCCTGGTCCGTGACGCTCCATGCTTCAATCGCAGGACCAAGTGCGATATTGAGCCCGCCATGAGTCAGTTTCGCCATTTCCAAAGAGCGGACCACCAGATCCAACGCTTCTTGGCTCACCTTCACAGGAAAACGCCCAGCCTCAGCATTGACGTGAGAGAGCTCGCTGTCAGCGCGCCAGGTGCTCAGTAATTGCTCAAGCCGTTTGACCTCATCAAATCCGGCTTGCATCGCTCGATCTCCCATACGGCTATCAGTAGCCACAACGGTGAGGGTGACCAGGGTGCCCATGTGCATCTGAGCGCGTTTGGAAACGACGGGTTCAGACACAGGGTGTGTTGCCACGCAACCTGCCAGCAAGGCCACGACGAGACCAAACACCGTCTTGTCGCGCACGGCACATGCTCCAGCTGCGTTCATCACGATCGACCTCTCACCACCACTGCCGGCGAAACATCCTAGGATATCGAGGGTAGGGCATGACTTCAAAGAGTCGCGCTTCCACCCGTGAGGGTTGTGGAAGTATGTTAACTATCGCCCGCCTATCGAACATCGGATACTGCTCATCGAGAAAGTCCTGGATCCCCGCTGTTTCCTCAGGATCAGCCACCACAGACACGACGAGCATTCGTCCATAGCGGGGTGAATCGATTCCGAATCGTCATGTTCCGACATACGTGATGCCACCAGCGTCGACAGAAAACACCATGTCCACGTCAGCTATGGACGCGAACGGACCTTCGCTGACCTGCACTCGGGTGAGTCGATACCTTCCGGGCGGCAAATCCACGGCAAAGTGTCGATCTGGTGACATGATCTCGACCTGAAAGCGCTCTCCGGAGTCCTGTTTCTCTAATTCAAAAAACCGAATCTGCGGCAAATATCGTCGAGGCCAGTCCCCGGTGAGAGCCGTCACGACGCGCCCCACGACCAGACTGCCTCTGACTTGAGCCGAGTCGACCGAAGACGGCACGGTTATCGCGCAGGCCCACATCATCGGAATAATGATGAGGACCCACAAGACTGTGCAGCGCCTACCGAGCTCACAAGCCATGCTGAAATTATATGCCATGGTTGCTCCGGAATGCTGAGTCGGTCGAACCTCACCAAAACTTGCCTCTTGACAGTGATTGTTATGCTGAGATATTAATAATCGTTCTCAATTTCATTACTAACGAACGGCAAGGATCATGGCCATCGCAAAAGCTCCCGCACTTCAACACGGTCAGAGCCTTGAGACACGCTGTGAGTGCGGACAGCTGATCGCCAAGGTGGGTGGACAAGGCCTGGAACTGAAGTGCAAGCGGTGTAAGCGCATCATCATCATTCCCTTTTCTTCGATCGAAGGCTGGGGAACCGCACCGTTCTAAGTTATTCCAAGAAAGGAGGGGCTGTCGTTACATCCTTTCAGTTTGTATAGATGTTTTTTTGTCCGAAGACCAGAGACCATCGAGTCCCGAGTCAGACCATAACCTTACTCATGAGGGAGGATACCGATGAAGATGCGGTCAATCCTCGGGGCTGTTTCGATCGTCGTACTGGCCGTGGCGCCGGTCTTCGCAGAAGAGAGCCTTGAGGAACGAGTGAAGAGACTTGAAGAAGCATTGCAGAAAGCCCAAGAACGTGAATCCCGTGCGGTTCAGGGAGAAAGTTCTTTCCCGAAACAATATCCGGTGCCCGCTGGGCCGATGACCGATATTGCAGTCGGACGTCCAGGGGAGGAAAAGAATACTCTCGGCTTCGGTTCCACAGGCTCGGGGAAACTGGTCTATGCTAAACCGTTCTTGAGCACCCCTAGAGCAGTGCTCGGCGGCTACGTGGATATGGGGTACAACATCCTCTCGCGTCAAAATCTCGATAATCCGAGCCGCAACACGTTTGGCCACCAGCGACTCGTGCCGTACATCTACGCGGACATCACCGACCGTGTAAAATTTGCGGCAGAAATTGAACTCGAGCGTGGAGGCACCGATGCCCCACAGGGAAACGGTGAGATGAAGATTGAATTCGCCCAAATGGACTATTTGATCAATGAAATGATCAATCTCCGCGGCGGCGTTCTGCTCATGCCGGTCGGCAAGTTTAACTTGTTGCATGATACGCCTTTGAACGATCTAGTCGATCGCCCGATGGTCTCGCGGATCATCATCCCCAGCACGTGGTTTGAGTCCGGAGCTGGAATCTACGGGACCCTGTATCCGACCGCGCTGTCGAAGATCGACTACGAACTGTACGCGATCAACGGCGTGAGTTCGACCGCCGGAGCCATTACGGACCTCGGTGTTCGGAGCGCGCGAGGAAGCATCTCGAGAGATCGGGACGACAATAAAGGTGTGGTCGGCCGTGTGGCATTCAGCCCCATGCTCGGGATTGAAGTCGCGACATCCGGTTACCACAGCCAGTTTCGACCGTCGGCAGGAACCGCCGGTCAAAGCGCCATGAATCTCTTTGCAGTGGATTGGACATTCCAGCGAGGCCCCTTTGAGCTCATCGGGGAATCTGCCTGGGCCTGGATCAGCAACAACGGCATAACCGGCGTGACGGGATCCGGAGTCGGACCTGGTAAAATGCACGGGTATTACGTTCAAGGGAACTATCACTTTATGCCGGATATCTTGAAAAGATTGGCTCCTAGCCACTTCTCAGATGCCTCGACCTTCACATTCACCGTTCGTTGGGAGCAAGTCGACACGGACACCGACAATCGCACCCTCGGCGGAGGAAACACACTGGGTAATCGGCGAGAGTTGGATCGGTTGACGGTTGGCTTGAACTTCAGGCCGATTGAAGATACGGTCTTCAAAATCAACTGGCAACATAACACGCAGAACGGCGCGCTGGGATTAACACCTGCCGGAGACTTGGGTGCGGCTAATAGCCCCATCGACGGAGACGGATTCCTATTCCAAGCAGCGACCTATTTCTAACCGTAGTAAAAGGAGGCTCCCCGCTATCTTGGCGGGGAGCTCAGCACATGAAGAACCTTCTGCGACTCGGCATACGTATTCTTCCACTGTGTGTGTTCGGAGGCCTGGCCGGTTGTGCGTCGATGAGCGGGATGCAAGAGCGTCTTGCCGCCTGCACCTATGAGCATGCGTGGGAAGCGGCAGTGGAGGCTGTGAGAGACCGCTCAATCGACACAACAAACAAAGCAACCGGATTGCTCGTCACTCATTGGCTGGAGATTCCGATGCCGGGAAGACAGTATGGAATTTTCCGACGAGATGTGGCCGACAGTAGAGATCGTTCCCGCCTCACCCTACGGGTGAGGCAAGTAGATAGCACGAGCACAATTTCTTTCATCGAGGAACGGCAGAGTTGGGGATTTCGTGGAGGATCGCGGCTTTTCGGCTGGATCCCAACTGAGCCTTCCGAGGAAGTCATGCGCGACGTCCAGAAACGTATTGACACCAAGCTGCAGGAGCAGGGATGCGCAGTCACATAAAGAGCTACACCGCTTTTGCGATCGGGACCGCACTCTGCGTGACCATGCCTTTTTCGGTGGGAGCCGAGCAGGTATGGGATAAGGATTTGAAGCGCTATCTTACCGACGCTGAGCTGAATCATGCGGAAGTCTTCATGTCCGAAGCGGAGGCCGTAAAGATCGTGCTGCCAAAGTCCGAGCGTGTTCGCAGAGAGATACTGGAACTCACGCAAGAGAAAAAAGACCTGATCGAGCAGCGCATCGGATGGAAATTCCCGGAACAAACCTTCGAGGTCTACATTGGTGAGACCAGGGATAAGATTGACGGCTATGCCATGGTTCACAACACCATCGGCAAGCACAAGCATATGACGTACATGGTCGGCGTGGATTCTACCGGCGCTTGTTCCGACGTTGAGCTCTTGGTGTTTCGGGAGGCCAGAGGAAGCGAGGTAGGGCGCAAGCGCTTCAACGTGCAATACGAAGGCAAGACGGTGCTTGACCCTATCCGGATCAACAAGGACATCATCAATATCACCGGCGCCACGATGTCCGTCCGCTCCATCAGTGCCGGTGTCAAACGCGTGCTTGTATTGATTGATGAGTTCTATCTGAAGCCGGCCGGAATCGGAAGCGATACGTTTACTGCCAAGAAGGACAAGGGCTTTTTCACGTCGATATTAGGGAATTAATCGAAGCGGACCCTGCGTCCCCGGCATGCGAAACTTCAACCAGAAATTCAAGCTTCGTGATAGTGATCGCCATATACGGCTGTTATACACATTGTTCCTGTTCTTGATGCTCGTTGGGTTTTGTTTTTCATTTTTTTGGGCACATAGCATGACCGAACTATCACCGCAAGGTATCGCTGAGCACTACCGTGGATCTGACGCGACATTCGGCGAGCCGATGTCGTTTCGGGAATTGGCGGAGATCACGCACTTTCATCTGTTTACGATGCCGGTGGTCTTCATGATCCTGATTCACGTGATGTACCTGACCAACGTCAGCCATACGCTCAAAGCGATCGTGACCTGGGCGGGGTTCGGAGGTGTGATGCTCGATCTCGCATCACCGTGGCTGATCAGCTATGTCTCACCGATTTTTGTCCTGTCGATGTTGGCCGGCGACACCCTCATGACGATCAGCTTCTTGGTCATGATGGTGGTTCCTCTCTATGAAATGTGGATACGCAAACAACCGTTGATGGGGGGGAAACAGAGCCGGGAATCGTAACTATCAATACCAATTCTCGTGTTATGTAGAGGCCAGCGGTTTCTCACCCAGAGCCCAGGATCACATGGATGGTCTTGGGCTCTTCGTTTTTTGGAGGTGGCGCGATGCATATCGATCCTGATGCGGTCGACGTGACCCAAACGACCGTGATGAGGCTTCAACATATGCTCAAGAAGATCGACCGTTTGTGTCTTCCATCGACCTCTCGTCATGATCTGGAGGGCATTCTCGTTCAGCAAGTAGCACACGAATTAGATCGGCTTCTACCGTGGCAAACCGGGCATGGACGGGCCACGGCTGCGATCGCACTGGAGCTCGGACGGACTCTCCACCTCGCAGACGAGAATTTGCATCAGCTCAGGTTGGCCTCCCTACTCCACGATATCGGCATTCTCATGCTTCCTCCCTGTTTACAAACCAAACGAGAATGGCTTGAGCCAGAGTCGTACGTGGCGATGCAGAATCACCCTCGCCTTGGGGCGATGTTACTGGAACCGTTTTCATTTCTCCGTGAAGCCACGGTGATGATCGCCCACCATCACGAACGGTGGGACGGCTCTGGGTATCCCTATGGTCTCAGAGGCGAGTTGATCCCGTTGGGAGCGAGAATCCTGGCCATCGCAGATGCCTTCGACGCAATCCAGGTGCCTCATGTCCAGGAACGATCTCTACGCGATCGCATCGCACTCCGAATCCTACGCGTCGCTTCAGGCACGCAGTTTGATCCCACAGCCGTCAGTGCGTTGGAGACGCGGTTTGCCGAGGGACATGCCATACATGTCTAAGTCTCATCTCATCGGATCCACAGCCGGCGTCCGCCCAGCGCCGGCCTCAAAGTGGGAGGCCCACCCCTCCCACTTTACCAGGCAAGGGTCCTCGCCTCCCGAGGACCCTTGCCGCCCCCTAGGTTGAATGGCGTGGTGAGATGAGACCGACGAGCAGGACCGGTATGGAACGCTGGTTATCGAGGATTCTCCACATGAGGAGAAATGCGCCCAGCTCGACCGTCTTAATATCCAAACAAAAGGAATGGTGCTCTATGAGTCGTATCACTATGGCAAGTCACACACAGACCTCTCTGGCCTTTTTATGTTCGATGCTTTTCCTCATCGGAGCAGTTGCCTGCTCCGGAGACGACAACCAGCCCCCTTCGACCCCTCTCGCCTCCACGGGAACGCCTGGCGCCGAGGAATCGGTCGGTGAACGGCTGTTTCTCGAAACGCGATTCGCTCAGGCGTTCAAAGTAGCTCTGGACAACGGCGGCAATATCAATGACGCGAATATCGGCGACCGCGTCGTCGATACGGTCGAAACCCTGGGTGCGCCGATCGACCCGGGGCCGTTCAAGGGCCTCTCCATGAATTGCCGGGCGTGTCATTTTGTCGATGACCTCCTGGATGCGCCGGGAGGCGGCATGCGAACCTATACCGATTTGGCGCACCGCAGCCCCCTCCCGGCCCGAGCGGACGGCAAGACAGTTGCCGTCCGCAATTCTCCTCCCCTCGTCAATGCTGCGCTCGATCGACCAGGTGGCGTCTTGTTCCATTTCGATGCGGAATTCAACTCCATGGAGGACCTGGTTGCCGCGACCTTCACAGGAAGAAATTTTGGCTGGTTACCTGGAGAACGAGCACAGGCTATCGCTCATATCGCTCGCGTGGTTCGTTCGGATGACGGCACCGGGAATCTGGCCAAGGAGTTCGACGGAACGCCCTTCCAAGTGCTATTCGGTGGGACGGATGCCTCCATACCAGAGGAGTTTCAACTCACGACAGAATTCCGAATGGCGATCAGCTCCGCGACCGACCAAGAGGTGTTCGATGCCGTCGTCAAAGTCGTCGCCGCCTATGTCAACGGCCTGCTCTTTTCTCAAACCGAAGACAGTGGAGCACCGATCCGCTCTCCGTTTGACGTGTTCCTGGAGGCCAACGGCCTCCCTCAAACTCCGGATTCCAACGAATCTCCGATCGACTACAGCAGACGTCTCCTGCAACTTGTGAACGCGCGTGAATCGGCCGGAATGCTCCAATTTGTGACCTCGAATCCCAACAGAACAGATGGCCAATTCCAGTTTCATACTCAGCCGTTCTCGTTTGGAGCACAGGAATTGGCCGGCTTGAAGATGTTCCTTGCGGAGCCAGCGGCACTGCCGGCCTCGCCGGCCGAACGAACGGCCGGAAAAATCGGCAACTGTGTCGCCTGTCATAGCGCACCGAACTTTACTGATTTCAAGGCCCATAACACGGGGACAACCCAGAAGGAATATGATGACATCCCGGGCCATGGGAACGGCGCCTTTCTGAATTTGGCCATTCCCACCCTTGCCGCACGAACCGCCGATGATCTCCCGGCGACCGAACAACATCCGACGGCAAGCGAACGGTTCCGAGCTGTTCCTGCTGCCGGAACAACGTTCACCGACCTAGGCTTGTGGAACGTTTTCGCCAATCCCGACATGCCTGAGCCGCAAGAGAAGATCCGAAACATCCTCTGCGAGGAGGAACAACCCTGTTCCGCATCTCAACACGACCTCCTGAATCGAGCAATTGCCCGATTCAAGACCCCGGGGCTACGCGATCTGGGGCACTCCGCTCCGTTCATGCATAACGGTCAATTCGACACATTGGACGACGTGATCGAGTTTTACAAAGATGTTTCGGATCAAGCCCGTGCAGGCACGCTCCGAAACGGCGCGGAACAGCTGCAAGGCATCGCGCTCCAAGAGATCGACCTGGCATCGTTGATCGCCTTCCTCAATTCACTGAATGAAGACTACCAATAAACTCTCCTTCTCGAATTGTCAGACCCGTAGATACCAATGAGAGAGGTAGGATCTATGAGATCACTCTCTCCGTCAGGTTCATTCGTCATGACCTGCCAGCGCTGCCACAGACTGATCTGCCATCACAATCCTCAGCTGTGGTGCATTCGGTGTCGCTGTCTTCAGCGCCACCGAGCGCAGACCAGACGTCTTAAGGCATGGCTGAAAACGCTATGGGGTGAGCGAAATGGGCTGCAACTAAATCAGAGATAACCGGTCGAGTCTTCGATCAGTACTAATACGATCAAATGACTTGGAGTCCAGAGCCCATAGCTACAGCAACCAAGTCATTCAGTTTTCTTTATTGGGTACCCCCTAGAAAAATATCGATTACTTCTTAATCTGCTCTGAAAGGTAGCGCTCTACACCGACCTGATCAATCGTCCGCAGTTGAGTTTCGAACCAGTCGATGTGTTCTTCCGTGTCCACAATCATGTGCTCCAAGAGATGCCTCGTCGTAAAATCGGCGGCTTTTGCACAGTGGACGATTCCCTTTCGGAGCAAGTCCGCATCTTCCCGTTCAGAATCCAGGTCCGCTCGGAACAGCGCCTCGACCGTGCTTTCGTGCGCGATAGTATCCAGATGTTGCACGTCCGGCGTGCCTTCAAGAAATAAGATATGGTCGATCAATCCACTCGAATGCTGGACTTCTTCGTTCGCCAGGTGACTGTAATGATCATGCAAGCGCTCGAATCCCCAATTCCTGCAAAGTGCTGCATGCAGCAAGTACTGGTGTACCGCGCTCAATTCAGCCCTGAGTACCCCATTGAGAATGTCAAGAGCGCCTTCTTTTGCTTTCATAGCCTCCCCTCTCAGGATTCCTTCTTGATCTGCTCAGCCAGGTAGTTTTCCAGCCCCACTTGCTTGATCGTCTCCTGCTGCGTTTCGATCCAATCGATATGGGCATCAACATCTTTCGCCATGTCTTCAAGCATGTGTCGCGTTGTAAAATCTGCCACCTTGCTACAATGCGCGATACCTTCGTTCAGGAGGGCCAGCATCTCCTGTTCTGCTTTCAAGTCTAATTTCAGTTGTTCGGCAACCGTCTCACCGACCTGAACAGTGTTCATGCGTTGCACATTCGGCACGCCTTCCAGATAGAGAATATGGCCGATGAGTTCATCTGCATCTTTCATTTCATCGATACTGCTCTCCCGCACCTGATGATAAAGCCGTTCATACCCCCAGTTCTCACACATCTTGGCATGGACAAAATACTGGTTGATGGCGGTCAGATCCGCCGTCAAGATCTTATTTAGGATATTAACGACCCCATCCTTTGCCTTCATGATTATCCCCCTTTCGCCGCCATCTCATCGCTTCGTTTTGGATTATCACCAGGTGCACTTTCCCGCGTCAACTACTAAATACTTACATTATGACTTCGTTTCTCAATTTCGCTGACAGGGCTTCTCATTCTCCTGCTAATCGAAAACTGATCAATTCACTTGCAGGGAAGGAAACGACGTTGCTTGGCGGTGATCTGTACAATCAGGGCGAAGGAAGGAGTGCGGATCGGGTATATTACTGATGGTCTGCCCGATTATAGGAGGCGTCTCGTACGGTCATCGTCGGTGACTATTCTCACTATCAAGCCAATACGTCTCTCGATCGTTACACTGCGCTATAGCGGAACCTGTCATACAGTCGCCGGGTCGCGCGTAAAGTTGGACCAGCACCGCCGATCGCGACGGCATCAACTAGACAATACCAAGCTCCCACGCCACTCGGCGGGTTTCCTTGCTGCCAACCCAATAACGGATCGATGGCCGCCCAGTGCCAGGCACCAGCCGCGGTTCCAAGTAATTCCAGCCAGGTTGTAATGAAAAAGGCCGCGAGATAGACCATCGGGGAACGACCGACCAGCAACCAGACCAGAAAAATGGAGAACAAGAGCGCACCAACCGCATCCCCTCGCTCAGGATATCCGCTGATCCCCCAAAGCGACCATGTGCCCCAGACAGCAATCACGAAGAGGGTAATCTTCTTGGGATGACGCACAAATAACCCAGAACGTGCTAAGGCCACGGCGGTAAGGTAAACCATACCATGTCCAGGCGGGACGTAGGCAGGGACATTCTCAAACCGATAGGTGTAGCCACCCATATAGATAGAGGCAAAATGCTCGCCCACTGTTGCAAATACGACTGCAATGATCACTTGCACCTTGGTTTCTCTATTCTCACCAAGCAAGAGTGCAGCGAGAAATACCCATGCGAGAGTCCCTAATACGTATTGTCGTTCTACGCTGGCGCTCATCTCAAAAAGTGAACTGAGCCCAACGCACAGAAACGTAATACCGGCAATTAGGTAATCACGAGTCCGATGCTCATCGGCATTCGTCGCCTTTGGGAAATGACGGAGGGCAACTCGTTCAAGATTGGTGAACCATGACACGGTCCGATTGGTGCTTGTATAGGAATGCATACGAGGATCAACAATGCCAGGGCGTGACACTCTTACCGTAGATTATATGGCAATCAACCAGTAAGCTCGTAAGAGGTGAATTGCTCGTTCACGATAATACAGCACCGGTGAGCGTCGGGCAAGAGATCACACCTGCTTGATCTTTTACTCACATGTCCGGATGGAAAGATAAGGCTTGGAAGATCTTAAAAAAAGAAGACGCCGACCCGCTTGGCTATCTTTCGATAGGAGCGGATCGGCGTCGTCACGTAGGGAGCTACTACATCCCTAGCTTGGTGAACACCGGAATGACCGGTGCTGAGATTGAGTTGATGAGACGATCACCGGATTCGGTGAAAGACATCAACAACCCAGCAAACCGCTGATCCGGGTCATGAAGGATATCCACGAGACGCTGAACCTCCCAGAGGACGTCCTTCGACTCCACATGGATGTCGACAGTCTCGCCAGGATTGATTGGTCCATCATGATCCGAGGTCAATCCTTCCTGCGCCACGAGCTCAGCAGGATACTCTGGATCGAGGTTCCGTTGCTGGCCGGTCTTGTTCAGGAACCGGATTCCAGCTGTCGTGAACTCACCGATACTTACCGGTTCAGTGCCGTTGTTTGTCGCATGGAGTACCAGACGCAGGGCACGACCAGGAACATCGTACTCCGCATGGGTAACTTCCACCGAGAACGGATTCGGCTTAATCGGTAACGGCTTGATCTTGGTTTCACCGGCTTGCAGAGGAACGCTCACAGGATGCCGTCCTTCTGCAGCGAGATACCCAACCAACACCACGACGAGTGTGAAGATCAACACCGCAGTTCCCACTTTCCGATCAATCGGATCTAGGAGAATCTCGTCCCCATACGCGGCCAAGACTCTGGCACGGACTAGGTACATTGGTCTGATGGCAAACCAAGCCACCCAGAAGATACCGATCGAGATCCAGAACACGTGCCACATGATTCCGGTCATCGAACCCATGGTCTCTGAATCGAACGTTTCACCGGTCAGAGTTTTAACCGGATTCACAAAATCTTCATATCGACCAGTAATGTCCATCCACCCGCCTGGTCCGGCCACAGGACCAGCCCGTTCCACCGCAAGCATTGGATGGATATGATGATGGCCAGGGAGCCTGGCTTTCAACTTGACTTCGTACGTGTAATCTCGACCGATCTCCAATGGACCGGAGTTAAACATCGGGGTCCCGTTCATCTTAGAGCTAAGACGAACGAACACCGAACTCGGTGATCCGACGTTCAGGAAGGTCCGCTCAGGTTTCACGACTGCTCGGGGCCAGTCTTCTGATAAATGGAAGCTCCCCTTGAGATAGGCGATATCATTAATCGCAGTGGACTTTCCAACCCACTGTGTGTCGTACCAATTCACAGTTCTCATACGGAGAAACGGTTCCTGAGACCGTTCCCCGTGAGCCGATGCGGAGGAAATCAACCCCGGCGCAAACGCCAGCGTCGCTATCCCGCAGAGGCCCAGTATTGATAGTTTCAAGACGTGCTTGGCGTTCATGCTTTTCCTCCAGACAATTTAGCCTTATCTGCATGCGCTAATGTTGCATATGCAAAAACATCGTGCACCTTCGTCGTTCGTTGTCTGTCATCCGTCAGGTAGAAGTAGGACGTACAGAAGAACTTCCCGAACTGCCACCAGAGAATATAGGTTAATGACGACGCGAATGCCGCGAAGAATGCAGAAATCATGGTGCTGTGTCCGCCGAATGTCCGCAATGATCCGACTTCGATCATCCGGATGTATTCAGGGGTTCCGGTTCGCACATACATGAAGCCCATGTAGTCAGCCCATGACAACAACGCCCCGTCAACCACGAGAGGCGTGTGGCTATAGGCGAAGATTGGCCAATTAGACGGATAGAACAGCGCGGCGTACATCCACGCCCCAATGACCGCAGTCAGGGTCCAATTTCTGGTCAGCAGGAGGACGATGTCCAAGACCAACGCACTCGGAATCAATGTGGCTGGCATGACGAAATTCGGTGGATAATTCGACCACCACCACCAAGACGTGTAGACGACGACCCATTTGCCAAAGCCTAAAGCTAAGATACAGAGCGTAGCTCCAAATGGTTGCCGATAATTGACCCAATTATAATACTGGAGAGCTGCGCAGAAGGTGATCGTGGTGATTGGAGTGACGATCGGCCACCACTGTCTATCTTTCCAGTCTATCCAGAAATCCCAGTCTCCGCACAGCAACGCAGTATGCATGTGAAACGTCCCGACGATGGTCACGAACAAAATCGGGATAAAATAAATGTAGTCAATGTGCCGGGACA
Source organism: Nitrospira sp. (assembly GCA_016715825.1). Lineage (NCBI taxonomy): Bacteria > Pseudomonadati > Nitrospirota > Nitrospiria > Nitrospirales > Nitrospiraceae > Nitrospira > Nitrospira sp. Next base: position 36,193 of record JADJXO010000011.1, read on the forward strand.
TTGCGACGCCTTCCGGCGGCAATTTCGAGGCCTTAATAATTTCATCAGTTCTAAACATAACTGAGCTCCTCCGTCAATTTAGCCGGTTGAGGCCAACCTAGGTAGTTCTTTATCACACCCCCTAAGTTAGCCCCGGATGCCGACCATGATTCATATGGACTGCAACATCACCTAGTAGCCAGGCTTCGCATTCGGATCCACCTGGCTGGGGAACGGATCCAGGATGCTCTTCGGTGCATTGTTCCAGACCACGTCCGCCAGGTTCGACATGCGGCTCACAATCTGTGCCGCCACGCCCCGCCGGCCCCGGAACAACCCGCACCAGCCCAACGTCACAAAGCCCCAGTGCAACGGCGCCGCAAACAGCTCATCCACAAACCAGAACGCATGGCCCCACTCGTTGAGCCCCACGTTCGGCAGAATGAACATCGGCCCCACCACCGCCGCCACCAACGGAAACGATGTCGCCTGGCTGTACAGCGGCAACCGCGTCTGCGCATACAGGTAGCTCGACACCCCGCACGTGATGTACAGCAGGGAACGTCCCGTAGAACGCCACGATGTGGCTCGCCGTGAAGCTGGTGTCGCGGATGATCACTTGGTGCCACGCCGCATCCTGCTCCAGGGTGTAGCTCCCCGCGTAGTACACGCCCCAGATGTAGCACACCAACCACCCCATGAAATAAAAGTACCGCTTCAGCTCCAGTTTCGGGTCCAGGTTCGCTAAGTTGCGATCCCGTGTCACCCAAATCCAGCCCACCGCCACGGCAAAGAAGATGGCGTTGGCGACGATGTTAAACCGCCACAGCCCCATCCACACCGACTCAAACTCCGGGGTCATGGAGTCGAGCCCGTGGGAGTACCCGAAGGTCCGTTGATACACGACCCAAAACACGCCGATCGCCAACATCCCAAACCAGCCGAGCTTGGCTGGCCGCGAGTCGTACCACTGCGAAATGTCATACCCTCGCCCCGAACTGTCAGCAGCCATATCCTCTACCTCCTTGTGTTGAATGAAAGAGCGCGACCACTGAATACCACATTTACACGAAAGGATCTTCCAACCAGCAAACTAAGTACCCTGTACCCTGCTGGCAGGACCCGAAAAAGGTGCACAAGTATCTGACAAATATTCGAGACGAGTCAAGCAAAATATCACGCGTGAGACCAACCAAAAGCCACGAAAAATGCAGCCACACTGGCTTGGCTAGTGTCCGCACGTATACTCCTGCAAGGGACAGAAAGTCAAGATTGGTCAAGCTGCTGCGTGGCATTTCTTCTTCTTAATGGATGACTGATTGCGCCAAAAAACACGACTTTGAATTCATGATAGCTCTGACCTGCTACGAAAGAGGGGGACACTCAATGAACCTCATTGTCACGCGGAGACTGGAGCTCTCTCATAATCGAGTCGTATGATCTCCTGGACGAGGAAGCCACGAGCTGCCCAGCCTGACGCCTCGGAAGCAAGAATCCGCCGTGCACGCAAGTCTCCAACATGCTCAAAGCTGGCAGCGGCCATCGCGGCAAAACTGCCCAGGGGCATCATATGCAGCTGTAGCAGCAGACCATAAAGAGGTTTCAACTTGAACGACTGAGCATGTGAATAACCACCGAGGCTTAGATAACTGGTGGCTATGTAGGCGATCACCTTAAAACTAGGCAAGGCCTGGAAACGAACCAGTCCTTGGCAGGCAGGTCCTGATTCGCATTTCGCCCTATGTCAATTACGGCACCCGAGAGAGACGTACTTACTCGGGTGCCTAGCGTGGAGTGCCCTAAGCTGGATCAGCCTCCCGCAGGACGCGTGGCCGCTGAAGGTTTACGACGATCTCGAAAGGAGAAGAACAAGACCACCGCGAGACCTACCACAACAGGGACAATGACCATGATGTAATGCGAGAGATGTGACATGATTCCCGTTTCACCGACCGAAAACGGGAGGCGTGAAACGTGTTCGCCATTGTCGCCGACCGAAACCAACCCGATGAATTTTCCGGGCTTATCAAAATTGTGCTTCACATCGACGGATCCGGTCGGGTAGACCTTGGCCGGGAGATGCGCAACCGTCACGGCCTCAAGATTGTCTTCCGATCCGGTATCGCTAATGATACGGACTTCAACCGGGAGAGAGCGTAGCTCTTTTTCCACATAGTCGAACACCAACACGGCATTTCCCATACCAGGCAACTCCTGACAAAATTGCCGCTCATAGTAGGTATCCGGTAGATAGGAGTGAAAGTACATCTTATAGGGGCCGATATGGAGGACACAGGTATCTGGGGCCAATTCATGTCCATGCTGAGCCAACGCCGTGAATGGAGCGGCAACGAGTAGAAACAGACAGTACACCCAAGCACGAATCAGAATGTGACGGGACATGTTTAACCTCTTCGTTATCATATAAGACTCTCACGCAGCTCAGGAGGCCGCCTTTTTCTCCGGCTTGCGATCGCGCATGAAATAGAAAAGTGCCCCTACGATCAGAGTTGCCACAACAGGAACCATGTAAATGTTCAGCAACTTTGAAAAGAATTTCGGCTCGCCGACCGAGAAGGGAAATTTTGAGACATGTTCATGGTTTTCCCCTACTGTCACGATACCGACGAATTTACCAGGGTTCGGGAAGGTATGGGTGAAGTCGATAGAACCATTTCCATACACTTTCGGGGGAAGATGAAGGACCGTAATACCCTCCAGATCATCCTCGGATCCGGTATCTTTGATGATACGAACTTCAGCAGGTAGAGAACGAAGTTCCTGTTCGATATAATCCAGTACGACAATCGTCTGGCCCGTCGCCGGGATGTCCTCGCAGAACTGTTTATCTTGTGTGTTCTCAGGTTGGTAGCCACTGAAGTGCATCATGTATGGTCCAACCGTGAGCTTGCACATATCTTCCGCCATCGACAGCCCACCGTGCGCATAGGCCTGTGAGGACAAGAGAACGGTCAACGCAAATACCGCACATCCAACTGTCGGCCTCTTGGAAAGAAAAGGTTTCATGGGTGTTCCCTCTCTGGAATAATGAGTGATTACGTATTGGTCAACATACTGCTTATGACCGACGGCGAGCAGCCCACCAGCCCCGGAATCGGCCTGACTTGGAAAGCTCATATCCGATGATCCCCAAGACTAGAAGTAGTGCTAACGGGCCGAGGGCGGACCGGCCAATTTTTGAGTAGTCAACCTGTTGCACTCGTAACAAATAGGCAGACGGGCTGAGGCCCTCTGCCGTGATGATCACTTTATACAAGCCTTTATCCAGATTCGCCTCACCCCGGACAACTCCATCGGGATGAGATGTGGGTCTCCAATAAGCGACCGTTTGCGTCTCGTCCTGTTCGTTTTCATTAACGCCTCGAATGATTTTGACCCCCACCGGGAGCGTGCGGAGGCTTGGATCGACAAGGTCCACGACGAGGAAGGTATCACCGACATCCGGAATATCTGTACAGTATTGCGCTTTTGGCTCAATCTGAGGCTGATACGCGCTGAAATGCACCATGCTCCCACCGATTTTTCGCACACAAGGATCCTCTTCGATGGTGACATTGCCATGAGCGGCAGCGATACCCGGACTGATTCCCGCGACACTGAGGAGCAAGAGAAAGAATGACCGTAAATAGGTGGCGTATTTAATCATAACGTTATTGGCCGTATCTGGTGGCAGAGGGTTGGTAACCTTTAAAATTTACCATTCCGCGGTCGGCTCTTTCAAGTAGCCACAGCGATGGCTCGGTCTTGCGGGATGCGCTACGATCGTCGTACGACTTTGTATCTGAGAACGGGAGAATTCGTCGTGACGAAACTGAGAAGTAAACTCGAAATGAATCTATTGCTCGAGTTGACCCTGATCAGCAGACGTGCTGATAATATGAATAGGTTTGTGGGTCCACTTGCAAAGGAGGCCAGTCATGAAAGCAAAAGAGGGAGTCGTCACTCTTTTAAATAAGATCCTGACCGCTGACTTAACTGCCATCAATCAGTATTTTGTCCATGCCAAGATGTGTGGCAATTGGGGATATGAACGACTGCAACAGAAAGTTCGAGAACGGAGTATCGACGAGATGAAAGATGCCGACGAGCTCATCGGTCACATTCTCTATCTGGAAGGCGTGCCGAACGTGCAGCGCATGAACGCGGTTCAGGTGGGCGAGACTGTACCCGAACAGTTGAAACTGGACTTAAAGGCTGAACAAGAAATGCTGACGTTACTTAACGAAGGGATCGTTCACTGCGCCAAAGTCTCTGATTTTACGACTCGCCATATGTTGGAAGACATGGCGAAGGATGTCGATGGGCATATCGATTGGATTGAAACTCAATTAGAAACGGTCAAGCAAGTTGGATTGGAGAACTACCTTGCCGAACAGATCAAGAAAGACTCTTGAGTGAGACGATTATGAAAGCCGGAGACGGAGTCCTAGGCTACCTCAACCAGGTCCTCAAAGTTGAGTTGACAGCCGTGCACCAGTATCTGCTGCATGCGGCCATGTGTAAGAACTGGGGGTGCGAACGGCTGCACGATCATTACAGTCATCTCGCAAGTGAAGAGGTTCAACACTCCGTGGGTCTTATCGATCCTATTCTCTATATTAAGTGGTACCCCCGCGATAGCAAAGATCGATAGCCTAGCGCATGGGGAAGGAAGTCGCAGTTTTATTTCAGGTGGACCTCGGTTGTGAATGTGGAGACGTTGAATTACTCCGCACCGCGATTGCGCGTTGCACGGAAGTTGAAGATTTTACGACACATCAGCTACTGGAACACATGATTCAAGATTCAGAGGAGCATGTCGATGGGTTTGAGACCCGACTTCGAACTATCGCTCAGGCAGGTCTCGAACGGTTCCTGTCGGAACAGATCCAGAAGTGAGCGGGATACCTGCCACTTAACATAGTTTGATCTGGGCAGTGAATACGGGGTCACACCTGTTCCAGGGGCTCCTTTATCCATCAGCGAGGAACGATCTAGTGACTGACTCACAGACTAATCCGGAGCACATCCTGAACAAGACGTTGCGGGCACGGATTACATCTCTTCAGGTTGGCTTACCGTGCACCATGCAGGGCCGAGGCATCGGCATTTCTTCAGGCCAGGCCTGGACGACAGGGTTCTTTAAACATCCAATCAACGATCCCATTTGGCTCGGTCGACTTAACCTTGACGGGGATGGACAGGCAGACCTTGAGAATCACGGCGGGATTGACAAAGCGGTCAATGTATATCCTATCGAACATTACTCATATTGGTTGCAAATCCTTTCGGTGACCGAGCTTGCACCAGGCGCGTTTGGTGAAAATTTTACGACCGAAGGTTTGTCCGAAGGTGAGGTATGTATCGGAGATACCTTTGAGATCGGCCAATCTCTCGTCGAAGTCTCGCAACCCCGGCAACCATGCTGGAAGCTCGCCCGACGCTGGGGCGTACCTGATTTAGCCCTGCGTGTCCAGAAAAGCGGTCTGACCGGATGGTATTTTCGTGTGCTACGAGAAGGTTTGGTGCAAGTCAATCAGTCAGCGGTCCTACTCGGCCGTCCGTTTCCACAGTGGACGATCGCTAGAGCCAATCTTCTGATGCACCATCAGACTGACGATAGAGATGCAGCGCGTGATCTTGCAAACTGCCCGGCCCTCTCATCTCGGTGGCGGGTGAAATTAGCCAGGCGCGCTGACACTGGCATGGTGGAAAGCCATTCCGGCAGGCTGTATGGACCACATCCGGATCGAATATAGAAGCGAGCCGGGTTGATCGGATAGTCGATTTCGCTCCAGGCTAGCTCATTTCCGGTTCTAGTCCTAAAGCAGCACGTGGCTGAGCCACGTCCTAACGACCGGCCCAGCCCCGTGCTGCTTGTCCACTACGAAAACGAGAAGTTACTCTTTTACGTCTTAATCGTCATCATCCTCGTCATCGTCTGATTTTTTCTTGACCTCCTTTAGCACTGCATGGCCTTGAGCGAGGCTTGCATTGAGGTCGTTTTCCGGAACTTTCTTGTGGACCAGATTTTGATGGCAATCGATACAGGTTGCCCCCTCGCTCTCCATCTTCGCATGGGCGGCTTTCGCTGAAGCGCCCGGCGGCTTGGTGTTCTTATGACACGCTCGGCACGTCAAGCTGTCCCATTCTTTAAGTTTCATCCGAGCTCGAAAGGCAGCCTCCGGCCTATGTTCATTAAACTTTTCCACAGTTGAATAATCGGTCGTGAATTCCTTAATCAGGAATGGCACACCGTCCACCACATGGGTGTAGACCGCCTTATGGAAGTTCGCCAATCCTTGAGGCACATGGCAATCCTTACAACCAGGATCCATGCCCAATGCGCCCCAGTGTGAAGACTTTTTCAACTCTTCATAGGGATAGATTTCAGAATGGCAACTTATGCAAAATTCAGTTCGAGAGATCGCAGCCTCACCACCAAAGACAACGGTGATGAGCCCGATCCCAAGTGCGGCACCAGCTATTAACGTCCCAGTCTTAGCCATTTCTAGTCATCTCCACCGTTGTCAGCCTTGACCGCAGGCTTCGCTGTCTTCTGAAATTCCTCGTGGAACTTCGGGGTGGGAGGACCAGTGAAGGTGCCGGCCAGTTTGAAATGCTCATGCAAGGCCTTATCACTTCGAACGGATTTTTCAAAATCAAAGGCGTATTTCTTGTCCACCTTGGGCGTGAATGGGGTGTACGGTTTCTTCACACCCTTCCAGCCTGACCCTTCGTAGTTGAGATGGCAGGCATTGCACTTTTCCTGAAATTCAAATTCCTGGCCAGCCTCAACAAGCTTTTCTCGATCCATCGTCTTCTGTGATTTCTCGAAAGCCTCTCCTGCTTTTCGGTGGGTTTTTCGGTACGCACTTCCAGCGCCGTGGCACGATTCACACCCGACATTCGTCACGAACTTCTCAGGCTCCTCAATCACATAGCCACCTTCTTGTCCAAACCCGTCGACGTGGCAGCCGACACAATCTTTATCCGCCGTATAATCCTTCTTTGGATCAAGCTTTGCCTTCAGCTTTGCTTCCTTCCGAGTGTTGGGTTTCAGCGACTCCATTGCCTTCCCGTGAAGAGTCTTATCCCATGATTCTCCCTGGCTTTTATGGCAGTTATAACATTTCTTTCGACCTTCAAATGTTCCTTGAGCTGAAGCTGTTCCAGCGACCGCTAGAAAGACTGCTGCAGCGACAAATGCAAACACCATTCGTTGAGTCACGGCATCTCCTTTCCGATAAATGTCTGACGAATATCGACTGCTTTTCTTCCATTCCTTATTTGCAATCGCATAGTCACCCTGGTCGTCCCTCCACCAACGGCGCAGCAATAGTTTACCATGGAGAAACTCGCGACTGCTACCCTCCTCATCGTCATTCGGATTACACGCCTCGGAAGGTCTAAGCGGATGGAATCTTAAAAACCCAATACCCCCCTTGTTTGTGCACAACTTGCAAGGCCTCAAAGTCAACCGGCGTCGAATTCATGAGAGGAAGCATATGAGACAGCAACACTTTACCTTTCTCTGTTTCATTCAAGAAGTACGCTCGCACGGATTTTTCATTCAGTGACTGCAGCGTATAGGTATTATAGCCGTTCTCCTTCATCCACCCTTTCACCTGCCCCGCAAGCCCATGAACATTACCGGTCAGTGGAAAATCCTTAAAGGCCAGATCAATACGCTCAGGATACATCATTGCAAGCTTATAGAGATCCGCTGGATGGACAATGATGTACGCTTCCCGTGAGCCAGCAACCGCCTTCAACATGGTGGCGCCCTTAGAAGCCTCTGATGAGAGTGCATCGGCGAACATTTTGAATTTGTCCTGTTCTTCGGCAGATCCGAGTGGACCCCAAAATTGACGCTCATATTCAGCGATCACATCTGAACGATCTTTCCAGTACGACGGCACGATAAGCGGTTGCGCAAGATAGGACGTGAACAGCGTGTCCCGCCCAGATAGCAACTTCAACTGTCTCGATGTATCCCACCACCCCAAAATGATCGCGTCCTTTGGGACATGCTTTGCTATATCACTCGCAAGGGTGATCAATTCCGAAAAATCAACGGACGCCGTCACAATAGGCTCGGATACGAGATTCTCCCAGTTGAGTAGAATGGAGTTGCCGACTGCATTTTTGGTTTCGTAGGCGACCGCTACAGGTTTATCAAGGGATGCAACGTGAAGCTCGTATTTACCAACCTTCAAATCCGGCCAGGCTTCAAGATGAAGATTTGACAACTGAGCCCCGACTCTTTCTTCTACGAGCCGATAGGTATAGGGAGAGGGAAGCGGTTTGACCCAGAGGTAGAGCACCCAACAGAGCAGAAGGAACCCTCCCGTCACCAGGAGCAGTCCTAGTGACGGGAGGACGGTGGTCCGGGACGGACGCGACATCGACTTGTGGACTGACGATGTCGCGTTCACGGCCGGTTACTTCTGACGACGCCGCCAGCCGGCCATCGCCAGGGTGCCCGCCAGCATCATGCCGCCGCCAATGCCCCCCAGGGAGAGCTTGCCGGTCTCGCTATCCAGATCGAGCAGACTGTGCTTCATCTGCCCTTCCAGCTTCGCGACGCGGGCCTGCAATTCCAGCTTCTCTTTCAGCCGCGTATCGTCGTCCATGATTTCCACATAGGCCCGGTTCATCGCGGCCCATCCCACCGTATAGGTGTAGCCCCAGTACTGGTGGGCCAAGCTCACGTGCAACTGCACCAGGTGGTCTTCGGCCATTTCGAACAGCTTCAGCTCATTGGCCGCCGGGTTGTTCCCCTTCGACCAATAGATCTGGAAGAACTGTTCAAAGCCGTCTTGCACCGGCGCCGGCGGGGTCGGCCGGTTGGTCTTCTGCCCGGTCAACAGGCCCGCCTTGTATTGCTCTTCCACGACATGATGCGCTTCGTCGTACTTGTCCAAGCCGGAGAAGGTCCCATTGTCCATGAACTCCATCCAGGCTCGGGCATAGGTTTCGGAGTGGCAATTGGTACAGGTCTTGATCCACGCATCGTTGCGCTTGTCGGCCCATTCGGTCTTGATGTTCTCCCGAATACCCGGCACGAACGGATAGTTCGCCCAGCGCACTTTCCGCACGACGTTGTGCGCGATCTTGCCTTGATACTCCATGTGGCAGTATTGGCAAGTCGGCGCGGTCTCGGCCCCGTTCTTCATCGCTTCTTTGATCGGCACGTTGAAGTTCCAATGGTCTTTATCCCGCTGGTACTTCAACCCATGCTTGGAGAGGTTGTAGGCTTCCCAGTTGTTGTGGTCGGCCCCGCTATGGCACTGCGCACAGACTTCCGGCTTGCGGGATTCCGCCACCGAGAACTCATGCCGGGCATGGCAGGTGTCGCACTTGTTCTGATTGACGTGACAGCCGGTGCAGCCATCGGCGATTTCCCGCTGTGACATCCCCGCATACACGTCCACTTCGACGTTGGCTTTGTAGTCCAACGCGTGCGACGGCCGGCCCTTCGGCCACTGATCCTTTGGCCAGGTGATGGTGTCCCGCTCAGACTCCCGCTCGGCAAACTCTTGCAAGTGACAGGTGCCGCAGGTGTCGGCGGTGGCCAACTTGATGTCCTTGCGGTGGTCGGCTTTCTGCTTGGTATTGATGTCGAAGTGGCAGTCGATGCAGCCCACTTCTTTCAGCTTTTCGGTCTTCCCCAGCTTGCCCATCGAGCGCAGGTTCTCTTCGACGGCTTCCAGCTTGGCCTTCTTGTAGTATGTCGGATCTTTCGGGCTCAACTTCCGAATCTTGTCCAGGTTGGCATGGGTGCTCTTCTTCCACGCCACGACCCACCCCGGCGATTCATCAGTGTGACACTTCACACATTCCTGCCGGCTCGCTACTTCTTTGACGGCTTGCGGCGGCTTGTAGAAGGTGTGGGGGTCGAAATACTTACTGAAGGAGATCGGCTGCCAATATTGCCCGTACTTCCCCTTGCCCACGCCCTGCTCCGGGTCCATGTACCGCTTAATCAGGGCTTCGTACAGTTCCTTCGGCGACGCCGAACGCTCCAACTTCAACGCCTCGTACGTCTCCTTCGGCACCGACGGAAAATTCGCCTCCACCGGTGCGGCCAGCACACTCAGGCCGCAGACGACCATCGCATACTTCAGCACATCCTTCACGCTCACCATTTCGACTCCTTCCGTTTGATGACCAGCGCGCCCTGGCCTTCAAAATAAAAGCAACTACGTACCACTTTGTTTCGTTTTATCATTGCTCGTGCTCGTTGAAAAAAGTTTTTTCACTTGGGCGCAAAAATATAGCTTAGGCCTAAGGGAGAGTCAAGAAAATTTCTACCCATTTGTGAAGAACGGACCACACTGGAAACTTCTTGGATGTATCAGGAATAGTTCTGCCTGTGCTTCAGCCTTTACGGTCGTTCTCGATCGATGACGACGGTAATATTTTCTGCCCCAGGCTTGACTGGCTGACTCATGCCTTCGAGGTCACCGCTTTCAGCCATGGCTCTTCCGGATTTCGAGAGGCGCGCGACGATGACGACCGTGTCGATATCCGACAACTTGCGTGAGGGCATCGGGCTCGTGGAATCGTCGAGCCTGAATGTGAACGGTAAATCTTTGCTTGATGCACGCACGATCGATACAGGCATCGGTGGGCCAGCAACATCTTTCGCAAACACGAACAACGTGTCAGGCAGAGCCCCCTTGCCGGAAAAATTTGGCCCTAGTACCACCTTTCCCGTGATGGCCCGGGATGCGCCAGCCAGCTTCGCTGGCTTGGCAGGCTTGGCTTCTTCCATCGGCGGATTCGCGACCAACATGTTCATGCTGGGACCACCACCGAGTCGCCGTTTGGCTTCGGCAATACTGGCCTTCAACTGATCGGATGATTCCTGATCGTCGGCTGGAAGATAGAGATGCGCCTCCTCCCACTCCTTGGCGGCGCGTGCAAAATCTTTTCGGTTGTAAGCAATCGTCCCTGATAACATGAGCGCCTTCACGTTACGCGGATCGAGCTTCAGCGCCTGTTGAATCAACTTCTCAGGCCTTCCGTCTAGTTTACGCCCCTGATGAACCCCGAGAGCGTCCGCAAAGTCAGCCAGGAGACTGGCATTACCAGGATCAAGCTTCGTCGCTCTCTCAAAAATTGGCACCGCATCGGCATATCGCTCCATCGCCATGTAGGACCGCGCCAATAGACCCCACCCTATCGGATCATTGGGGCTCTGCTCGAGCTTTGCTCTCAACTGCTCGATCAGCGCGTTGAGGCTGTCCGCCATTTGAGCATCTTCTCCGGCTCCCACCTGAGCCCCTGCGGAAGAGACCGCCGGGTGGGTCATCGCGGCTGGGTTGCCCAAGGTCCAATACAACACCCCACTGGCAGCTGGAATGATCATTCCCAACGAGAGCGCGACAACCTTGAGATTCAGCAGTCCTCCCGAGCTCGGGACAAGAACTTGTCCCGCGTCCGTCTCTTCCAACACCCGCCGCTCTAATTCGCCCCGCGCCGCTTGGTACTGCACGTCCGTCAATAATCCAGCGGCACGATCTTGTTCGAGTTCGGCAAACTGTTGTCGATAGACCGACAACGTTTTCTCCTGTTCGACCGACACGGCCGAAGGGCGTTTCAACAGAGGCCTCAACAACAGCCCGATAATGAACACCGTCATGGCCGACGCGATCGACCAAAATGCCACGGTCATGAGTGCTTGCCTCCCTCTGTCAAAAGTTGTTCGACCCGTCGGTGCTCTTCATCCGTGACAGGCGCGTCAACCACCTTTTGCGCACGGCGCCGCAACGTGATGACGAGTACCGTCGCACCCACCGCCAATAAGACAAATGGCCCCACCCAGAGCAGCGTCGTCGTTGCCTTGAGCGGCGGACGGTAGAGGACGAAATCGCCGTACCGCTCTACAAGAAAATCGACGATCTCCTGATCCGTCATATCCTTCACGATCATTTCTCGAACTTCTCGACGCAAGTCTTCAGCAAGCGGGGCATTCGAGTCGGCGAGCGTTTGATTTTGACAGACTAAGCAACGAAGCTCCACGGCAAGGTGCTTGAGCCGAGTCTCAACAGCAGGGTCGTCCCCCAAAGGTTGAGCCTCACCGGCCCAACCTGGCCCAGAGGCTAATACGATGATGAATGCCAACCAGATCATTGCGATTCAAGTTGCTGCACAAGGGGAAGAATCTTCTTGGCTACGGTGTCTGGATCCAACGGACCGATTTGTTTATACCGAATCATTCCCTGTTTATCGATGACATAGGTTTCCGGAACTCCGTAGACCCCGTAGTTGATCCCGACTCGTCCTGCCTCATCCACACCGACCACAGGATAGGGATTGCCCCATCGCTGCAACCAACCTACCGCTTCATCCCGTTGATCCTTATAATCTATTCCGTAGATCGGCACCTGCCCTGACTTGGCCAGTTCCATCAACACCGGGTGCTCGGTCTTACAGCCACTGCACCAGGAGGCCCAAAAATTGAGCAGCCAAACCTTGCCTTTGAGATCAGCTGGGGAGAATGTTTTCTCCGGCTCGTATAGTTGAGGCTGAGAGAATTCGGGAGCCGCTTTCCCGATCAAGGGAGAGGGAATTTCACGCGGATTGAGTGTGAGCCCGACACCCAAAAATCCGACGACCACGACAAAGATGGACAATGGTAACAGAAATCGATTCATGCGACTTTTCGCCTAGCCGTTCGAGTGACTGGAGCAACCTCGGGCTCCTTCTCTTTCCTCCATGCGAGTCGATATCGACGATCGCTGATAGCCAAAACACCCCCTAGTGCCATAATGAAACACCCACCCCAAATCCAATCGACAAACGGTTTGTGATAGAGCCGCACGCTCCAAGCCCCCTCATCAAGCGGTTCTCCAAGCGAGACATAGAGGTCGCGCAGGAGCCCCGGATCGATCGCGGCTTCGGTCATCACCTGATTCTGGACAGTATATCGACGCTTTTCGGGATACAAGACCGTCGTATCACGGCCATCGCGACTGACGTGAAAGGTGCCGCGGGCGGCCGTATAGTTGGGTCCGACCACGTCCTCGGTTCCGTCGAATCGGAACGTATAGCCTCCGATCATCGCCGTCTCTCCAACGTTCATGCGCACATCGCTTTCGGTTTCATACCCCTTCACCATCGTCACCCCGACGATAAACACCGCAACCCCGACGTGCGCGAGAAGCATTCCCCAGTAGGAACAAGAGATACCCCCCATGCGATCAGCAAGGCTATTGCCAGTCACATGAGAGAGCCGGTCGCGTAACGTGACCACGGCTGTCGTCACGATCCAGATCGCCAGCAGGAGCCCGAGGCTCAGCAACGGAGTCCACTTGCCCATGACAAACGGAAGCACGAGTGCAGTAATCACGCTCACCCCAAAGGCCCACTTGAGCCGCTGTGCCAAATCAGGCAATTCGGCCTTCTTCCATTGGACCAAGGGACCAATCCCCATCAGAAAGATCGCGGGAGCCATCAAAGGGGCGAAGACGGAGTCGAAATACGGAGGGCCGACGGAGATCTTGCCGAGATCCAATGCATCTAAGAACAACGGATATAACGTTCCCAATAGGACCGACCCCATCGCCGCAATCAACAATACGTTGTTCGCGAGGAGCATACCCTCTCTCGACAGCATCGAAAAACTTCCCCCTAATCCGACACGCGGAGCCCGCCACGCATACAGTGCTAACGACCCCCCGATGACAATGGCCAAGAATGCCAGGATGAACGTACCCCGCTTTGGGTCGGTGGCGAAGGCGTGCACGGACGTCAACACACCGGATCGGACGAGAAACGTCCCGAGCAAACTTAAGGAAAAGGCCATGATGGCCAGCAACACCGTCCAGACCTTGAACCCGCCTCGTTTATCGGTCACGGCCAGCGAATGAACCAACGCCGTCCCAGCCAACCAGGGCATGAATGACGCATTCTCTACCGGGTCCCAAAACCACCATCCCCCCCATCCCAACTCGTAGTAGGCCCAGCCACTTCCCATGGCAATACCGACGGTCAAAAAACACCAGGCCACAGTGGTCCACGGACGCGACCAACGAGCCCAAGCGGCATCAAGATTGCCTCCCAACAATGCGGCAATCGCAAATGCAAACGCGACCGAGAAGCCAACATAGCCCATATAGAGCATCGGGGGATGCACGACCATGCCGGGGTCCTGCAAGAGCGGATTAAGATCTCGTCCCTCAACTGCCGCAGGAATGAGTCGTTCAAACGGATTGGAGACGGTCAACATGAACAACAGAAACCCGACACTGACAAGGCCCATCACACCAAGAATGCGCGAGCGCATGGTTTCAGGAAGATGCTTCGAAAACAGCGTAACGGCGAACATCCACCAGGTCAGGATGAAGGTCCATAGAAGAAGCGATCCTTCGTGTGCGCCCCAGATCGCAGCGAGTCGATAATGCAGCGGGAGCTGCGAATTAGACGTGGCTGCGACATACAGCACGGAGAAATCTTTTTCGGCAAATGCGTACCCGAGACTACAAAATGCGATAAAGACCAACAAGAATTGGGCACGCGCCGCAGGCCTGGCAATGGCCATCAGCGCTGAATTTCCGACCGCGGCACCATAGATGGGCAGGCTTCCCTGCACGATGGCCACGCAGAGTGCGAGAATCAATGCAAAGTGACCGATTTCTGGAATCATAGTGAATCTTTCTTGCTTTCTGGGACAACGAGCGTCTTGCTTTCTTGAGCACCGGAAGCCTTGGCCTTCGCCAGCGCCTCCGCCGCTTCAGGCGGCATGTAATTTTCATCGTGCTTAGCCAACACTTCGCTGGCAACAAACGTTCCGTCGACTCCCAACTGCCCTTGCGCCACAGCGCCTTTTCCTTCCTTGAACAGGTCCGGGAGAATTCCCTTATAGGTCACCGGCACACCCTTTGCCGTATCCGTCACCACGAAGTGGACGGTCAGTCCGTCGCCATCGCGGACGAGGCTGCCGTCTTCGACCATGCCTCCGATCCGGAAACTTTGGCCTTTCGGAGCCTCGCCGTTCGCCACCATGGTGGGTGTGAAAAAGAACACAAGATTCTTTTGAAATGCATTCAACACCAACATGGTTGCGACCCCCAAGGCGAGCAACCCTAACCCAATAAAAACAAAACGTTTATGCCGCGGTTTCATCACTGCCTCCTAGCAACATCGCACGATGTTCGGCACGAGCCGCCGCCCGTCGACGCCACAAAGCCAGTACTTCCCACAAGAGACACAGTGCCGTGACGACATACGAGGTCCAGACATAGACTCCATACCCGCCCATCGCAAAAAATTCCGACGCGCTCCCCCACTGCATCAGCGAGCCTCCGCTACCTTCCGAATCGCGACCGGCTTTTCTTCCCATGCCGGCAACGATTCCCGTTCAGCCATTATACATCGCACCCGAGCGAGAATGACGGCTATGCTATACATCCAAAATGCCAGAGTCATGAGCAGCATAGCGATGAGCATGGTTGCCGCCATTTTCGACCCTGTCGACATGCTGACGGATGCACCTTGGTGCAACGTATTCCACCATTGCACTGAAAAATAGATGATCGGAACGTTGACGACACCGACCAAGGCGAAGACCGCACTCGACCGATCAGCCCGACGCACATCGTCGATCGAGGTCCGCAGGAGCATCACCCCTGCATACTGAAACAGTAAGATCAGCTCAGATGTCAGCCTGGCATCCCACACCCACCAGGCCCCCCAGGTCGGCTTTCCCCACATGGCTCCCGTTAACAGGGCCAGAAAGGTAAACATCGCGCCCGTAGGGGCGATGGCTTGAGCCATCATAAAAGAAGGCCGGACATTGAGCCCCAACCCGATACCAGCCCAGACCGCCATCACCACGTACAAGAACATCGACATCCAGGCGGCTGGAACATGGATAAAGATGATTCGATACGATTCACCTTGCTGAAAATCTGTGGGGGCGACGAAAAATCCCATGTAGAGCCCCACCCCCATCAGAGCCACAGCCACCACAGAAAACCAGGGAATGAGTCGTCCGGCTAGGGGATAGAGAGCCTGGGGAGAGGAATATTTGGCCCAATTGATACCAGTGCTCATGAAACTGTTTTACTCCAACGCGATACGCAACGCGACCGCCGTGGCCCACGGTGCGAGAAAGAGAGACAATACCAGGCAGGCCCCGAGTAGTGACAAGTTTGCTTCTCCGCCGATCCCGGCCATGCTGCTGGTCA
The DNA here is from genome assembly GCA_016715825.1 of Nitrospira sp. NCBI lineage: Bacteria > Pseudomonadati > Nitrospirota > Nitrospiria > Nitrospirales > Nitrospiraceae > Nitrospira > Nitrospira sp. Next base: position 52,371 of record JADJXO010000011.1, read on the forward strand.
CGGCGCCGGCCCCAAAAATCAAGACTGGAACATAGAGTGGAAGCACCAGGAGGGCAACCAGTAGACCACTCCCACGAACGCCAAGGACTAACGCGGCGCCGATCGCACCAATCATACTCAACGTCGGCGTCCCAAGCAAGAGCGACATCACGAGCACTCCCAGCGATTCTCCGCTCAAACCAAATTGAAGGCCGAGCAACGGCGACAATAAGACGATCGGGAGTCCGGAGATGACCCAGTGCGCAAACACTTTCCCGACCACCAAGAACGCCAACGGTTGGGGGACCAGGACCATCTGTTCCAACGTACCGTCCCCATAGTCAGCCGTAAACACCCGCGCTAAGGACAACAGGCAGGCCAGTAACGCCGCGACCCAGAGTACTCCGGGGCCGATCGTCCGCAGGACCGCCGGTTCCGGCCCAACACCTAAAGGAAAGAGGCTGACCACAATGACTAAAAAGAAGACCGACATCGCAGCGTCCGATCGACGGCGCATAGCCAACAACAGATCCCGCCGGACGATTCCGCCGATGGCACCCCACATGCTGGAACGACTCATCCAGTCAGCCTCAGCCGTTGTAACCGGTCTGCTGGAAGACCCACCTCCTGATGCGTGACCAGGACTCCGAGTCCACCCCGCTGCAAATGCGCGTGAAGACGTTGTGTTACGATGCCTGTCGAGGCCGCATCCAGCGATGTGAAGGGTTCGTCCAGCAGCCATAACGGTCTCGTGGAAAGCCAAAGACGCGCCAAGGCAACCCGGCGCTTCTGCCCCTGCGACAACACTTTTGACGGGAGCCGATGAATGGGGCGTTTGAGACCGATCGCTTCCAAGGCTGTTTGCGCCTCGGTTTGCGAGCAGACTTCACCGGCTAGCGCCATGGCACTCATCAGATTTTCCAGCGGCGTGAGATCGTCCTTAATCCCATTGAGATGCCCGATATAGGTCAATTGCCCGGAGTATAGTTCCTTGAGTTGCTGAATGTCCTCGCCCTCCCAGAGTACCGAACCGTCTTCCGGCGGCAAAAGGCTGGAAAAGATGCGCAGCAGACTGGTTTTCCCGCTGCCGTTCTCTCCGACGATGGCCAGAAGCGTTCCTGGCTCGACTTTGACAGTGAGATCGGAAAATAGGCGACGTTCCCCACGTCGGCAACTGAGTGTGACCGCTTGCAACATAATGGACTACTCCAACAGGGCGGGTCGAGAGTAAGGGAACAAGGTGCTGAAAAACAAGGGGCGAAGAACATGGATGGGGCGATGACTATTCGTCCAGCTCCCTCCGAAAACCATCTTGCTCTTAAGACAATCCTACTGTTAAGTAATGCCTACTCTCATGGTGTTTCGGCAGGCCGTTCCGATATCCAGGTTGAAAGACAACTCTGATCTCTCACGCTGAAATCTATAGCCTTCAAGGAGCAGAATTATGAGTGATCTCGTCTGTATTGCATTCAAAGACTCGAGTACGGCTGATCGGGTGCTGAACGAACTTCGAGCAATGGAAACTGAGTACATCCTGGATCTAGAGGACGCGGTCATCGTCGTTCGTGATATGGACGGCAAAGTCCATTTGAAACAGTGCGTCGATGTCTTCGGAGGAGCCACAACTCAGGGCGTGGCGCTCGGCGTATTGTGGGGAGGATTGATGGGACTTTTGTTTATGAATCCCCTGGCGGGTCTACTGGGCAGCCTCGCGGGTGGTGCGGGTGGCGGGGCTATCACCGTCGCCGCCAGTGAGTTCGGCCTCCTCAGTGATTATGGGATCCCGGACAATTTTATTCGATCCTTGGGGAGTACCATCGGACGAGGGGCCTCTGCGATCTTTCTCCTCATTCGCAGCGCTGATCAAGAGAAGGTACTGAGCAGGGTGTCACAGCACGAGGGAACGATTCTCAAGACCTCACTCAGTCCCGAACAGGAGGACAAACTACGATCGGCTCTCACCCGACAGCACGAGCAAACGACGAGCAAGAAATAGACTGGTCGGTTGTCTAACCATGCTCAGTGCGCAAAGATAAAGCTTTATCGCCTCCGTTAGGGGAGAGACCCTACCTGTTGACTTAATGGGAAAAGTGCTGTCGCCTCTTAGCGGTAGTTGAGCACCATAGCTGACCGCGATCGACTGGGAGACCCCCTCTACGAGCGTAGTGGGGGTCTCCCTATTCAGTTCTTCATCAGGCCGCTTTGGCCGCTTTCCTCTTCCACTCCACCATTTTCGCAGTCAGTCGAGAGGAAGCGGCGGTGTACTCACCGTGCAATCCGACCGATGCCTCAGCGCCAGCTTTGTCCCCAACCTGCACTTTGGTCACTACCTCGGCAGCAGCTTTGTGGAAGGCCTTGTGCAAGTCTAGAACTTCTTTATAGTGCGGGTCAGACGCCGCTGAGCTTCCGGAGAGGCCATAGAGCCACTTGCCGAATTCACATCGATTGTCGACACTGACGTCTGCAGGATTCAGTGACAATGTCCCCGCGATATTTTGCCTGAGTTTCGTTTTCCAGAGACCATGGGCTCCAACAGCCTTGTCGATCTGCTCAGCGATGTTTGACATGCTCCCTCCTCTGCAAAAGATAAAGTAGCCCGCAACCTCATTATCGGCTAAACGAATAGAAACCTTGATAGAGGCTATGGAATTGCCAGCCTGCATATCGAGAGAGGATCCAGCTAGTGAGGTCGCTTGGTCAGTGCTTTGTAGCGTTCCCAGACGTGTGCGAGGGAACTGATGCGGGCAGGGTTCTCGAATTCGCCTTCCTCTAGACTCGAGGTCGCAGTACACGCCAGCATTCCGAAGAACCAGGCAACAATGCCGCACACCGGAATGCCGATCATGATCAACAACATGCCCGGTCCGTCGCTGGTCCAATGCGCTTTATGACCGACAGCCATGAGCCCAAAAGCTGCTGCAGCAGCAACCAACGCAATGACTACGGCAAGACCTCGTGCGAGATACCGGAGGACCCTGCTTCCTGAGGCGAGGGCCCACATGAACGCGACAAGGAGGACAGCCCATACGATAATACTCATCTCGAGTACTCCCTGAAACAGGACCTCCCTCCACCCTATCCCGAAGGACCCCATTTTCGAAGGGAAATACCAAATCAGGGCTGCTCATTCTTCAACCCAAACGGCCTCCTCCTGATTCCATTCAGTCGGTATGCGTCTACTCAGCCGTTATGCTAGAGTGGGAAAATTGTGGGTTGCTTCCCGGCAATACGACATAAGGAAATGTGGGGTGGATAATGAAACATTTGGCGTCCTCTATGGGTCTGCTCGCTGGCCTGCTCTGTGGAGTCTCGCTGGTGCAGGCAGAAGGCCTGTTCGACAAGATGCTGGATCGGGCCATCGATAGTGCTGAGAGAAAGACGCAGAATCGGATCAACCAGCGAATCGATCAAACGATCGATAAAGGTCTGAACAAGACAGAAGAAACCATGCATTGCGTCGCGACCGACCAAGAGTGCTTCAAAAGAGCAAAAGAAGAAGGGAAGCAAGTGTCCGTCGTCAGTGCCCCTTCGAGTTCCGATTCCGTGAAATGTGCAGTGACCGACACCAGCTGTCTCAAGCAGGCCAAAACACAGGGCAAGAAAGTTGAGATTGTAGACGAAGCAGACCTCGATACCCTCCGCTGCTCCGTGTCCGATGGAGCTTGTCTGACGCGAGCAAAGTCTTTAGGGAAAAAGGTCGAAATCGTTGATTGATAGATATCACCAACATTCCGAAGAGGCTCGTTGCCTTACCGCCTCGCCTTTCGTGAGCCTTTGGGACGAGGGTCAGCCGCAAGCACCTCGTGGGCTTTTGCAAGCGCATCCCGTAATGCGACGAGGTTCTTTCCTGGCGTGCTGACTTTCGGTTGCTCCTTCAGGAACCGAACTGCCGCACGAACCAATGCCTGCAGCGTCTCTTTCATATTTCCCGCGTCAACCTCGTGCCCCAACGCCGCTGCACGAGCCATGGCCAATCGTCGGCGTGGTCCCATGTACGGTTCCGGAGCAATCGGATTGTCTTTTTCAAGCTCGGGCCGTCTGAATATCATTCTCCCCCTTCATGGCCGCACCCACAAGACCATCGGCCTATAGATTTGCTGCACATCTTCCCACCAAGTCTCTACAGTTTGCAGGCCTCCTCTGCGATTTCCGGACCTGGGACAGGGTGCTCGTGAGCCTGCCTCACGTAATTGCGGCAATCCATCTCAGCCCCTTCCTTCGAAGCTTTTCCTTCGCTGACTAATCGCCGCCAGTGGGTCAGGCGATCAGCAAAGGGGGCGTACCGGCATGCCTCTTTCTCAGAGGACTGCTCCGCAAGTTGTTGACATTTGATCGCCCAGAGCTCCGGTGTCAGCGCACCACTTTCAGCCGACCTGGTCAATTCGTAGCGCTTGTCGGCAAACGACCCGAATGCACAGATGCCAGGATCCACCGGGGGCGGCGCCGCATGATTTCGATCAACCGTATTGAGCATCTGCCGGCAGTTCGTCTCACCAGCCTCCTTTGAAATCAGTCCCTTCTCAATCTGTTGCTTGGTTTCCGTCCGCCGTTCATCAAACTCAGATTTGGACAGGAGTGCCGGGGCCCCGACCACCAACGCTGTCGTCGTCGGACATCCGCTCAAAACGAAGGGTAAAAGGCCAAGGAAAAGAAGTCGCATCGGTAACCTCGCTTTCATAAGCAGGACTGACGACACCAGTGGTTTGCGCGCGATCATACGGGCAACCCCCGCTGGAGATCAAGATTCTGCCCGCGGTCGGTAACCGGTAAAGCTCTCTATATCGAATGACCGCATTGACATGGACACTGGCCAAAGTGCAACATGCGCCTATCGTTGATTGATAGTTGCGTTTATGTCGAGAAAGTGGAGAAGTAATTTCCATTGTGGCCCGTTTCGGCACATGCGAGAAGGAGACCGAACGAGGCCATGGTAAATAGTACAGAGCTAAATCTTACAGAATAAGGAGGCCAGAATCATGGCATTGCTGATTACCGACGAATGCATCAACTGTGGAGCTTGTCTGCCGGAATGCCCGAACGAGGCCATCTTCGAAACCCGCAGCGACGCGGAATCGAAGGGGAATCACGTGGGCGACGGTCAGGGAGTGGGAGACAATATCTACGTGATTGCCCACGATCGCTGCACTGAGTGTGTCGGCCATTATGACGAACCGCAATGTGCAGCAGTCTGTCCCGTCGATGATTGCTGCATTTCTGATCCCGTCTACCCTGAGGCGTCCGACGTCTTACTGGAAAAGGCGAAGCAACTCAACCCGGACAAGCCGATCGATCCGGCAAAAGTCTGGAGCGGCGTACGGAACTGAGACGTTTTTCCTCGAGAATCCGTACCGTTTGAGATTAATCCAATCTCGGCGGTACGGTTCTGTGTCACCTTCCCGACATAGGTGAAACGATGCATCATGGCTGACAAGATGCCCCGGTTCATGACAAACGCAACCGTCATTAAGGCGTTAGCGAAGGTGTTCGCGTTCCAGGCCATCGAGATCGATCTCCTGCGTGCTCGTGCTGGGATCTCTGATGCGGACTGGAAGACCATGAAGACCGAAGCGTTTAAGAAAACGTACGCGAAGCAACGTGCGTTTTATGAAGACCGCTTGACGGGTGCATTCGCATTGGAGCGTATTTCTCAGTCTGAACGGGAAACAAGACTGCTGGAACTCTGGTTAAAACAGAGTGAAGAGTCCCCCAAAGAGGAACCCTAAGCCACCCGTATCGACATCCTTTCGCCGACTGATGCGGGTGCTACAGGGCCTCTCTCTCAGAGCCGGCTTCGGAGCCGCTCATAGCCCTTCTTTAGCTCTTCGATCGCCATGCCCAACGCAGCACCGACGGATTCCGCTGTCTTCCCAACCTCTTCTCGCGCTGCCTCCAATTTGGGCTTAACCTCATCCCACTGGGTTTCCAGACGAGCCCATTCGTCTTTGGCATCCGCCTTTGCGAGGTGAAGTTGAACCTGAAGTTCATCACGCTGTTGTTTGAGATGATCCAGCGCTTTGGTCATCTGTTCTTTAACATCTGACATACGATGTGCTCCCTTGTTGGACGTGAAGGGTTCTTCTTGTATAGTCTGCCCGTCATGGCGAGGTTAGTCGCTCAATGAAATTGCAATGCCATGCGACCAAAGCCGGTTGTCTATTCTATCCCGCCGAATCTCACAGAACTAGCCCCCTACCCAGGAAACCCTTATTTGATCAGGGCCAGGTCCTACGTGTACAGACACTGCCCTCGTAAAGTCACACTTGCAGAGGGCACCAAACTCGGTGATACTATCTGAGTATGACCATGATAGAGTCATGCTTGCTCAAGACCGTGGGCTGAGCAGAAGAGTTCAAGAATCCTGCAACCGACCGTGCATGATTGACGGCAGGAGAGACGACAATGCCACGACATATCAGAATGGGATTCTGGCTCACGGCAGGGACGCTCCTAGTGCTATCGACCTGCCTGAGCACTGAGGCCTGGGCCTATCAACCAGGACCCGTGAAGAACGGGGCCGTCGTACGTGGATCAGTGACCGTCACCGGGACTGTCCCGGCACCAAAAGAATTCGAGTTGCGTCGCTATCCAGACCACGAATTTTGCAGCGAACTGTCCGATACACAAGGGTATCGGAGCCTGCGGGAAGTGACCTTCAGACCGGATGGAGGCCTCAAAGACGTCGTGGTGGCGATAGAAGGTGTGGAGCACGGTAAGCCCTTCTCCTTCACCGATGCGGAGGTCGAAGCGGATCTCTGTCGGTTTCTCCCGTTCGTCACCGTGATCAATGATACGCGGCAAGTCACGGTGTTCAACCGAGACCCAGTCCCTCACGACATCCAAGGGTTGGCGATCGATCAGCCTGAAAGTGATATGGTCTTCTACCAGCCCTCGGTAGAAGCCAGTGGGACTACCGCCAACATACAGCTGGCGAAAGGGCAACACGTATTCACGATGCGCTGCAGCCTCCACCCCTATATGCAGAACTGGGGTTACGCTGTCGACAATCCCTATTATGCCGTCACGGACGCGTCTGGCGCATTCTCGATCGAAGATCTCCCGCCAGGGACCTATCGCCTCAAGGCCTGGCATCCTATACTCGGCACGCACGAACAGGAACTCACGGTGGCCGCCAATGAGACGATTTCGGTGGAACTGTGGTTTAAGGCCAACTTCTGACAGGAACCGTTTCGATCCTGAGGTCCTGGAAAAGGTATCCAGCCTCACGCTTTTTAAAGCTCCTACAAACGGACAGCTTGGGAATTAATGCAAGGACACCAGTTGCTGATACAGACTTCGGGTTTCCTTGGCAATGGCAGCCCAGCTAAAAAGTTGTTCTGCTCGTCGTCGACCGGCTTGAGCAAACTGCTCACGCATCCCACTGTCCGCCATCAGACGATTGACGGCGGCCGCTAAATCCCGCTCGAATTTTTTGGGGCTGAGTGGAGTAAAGGGAGATTCCGGCATCTGCTGGACCGGGACCAGGAGGCCGGTTTCTCCATCTTCAACGACCTCTGGAATCCCTCCAACAGCAGATGCAACCACAGCCGTCTCGCAAGCCATCGCTTCAAGGTTGATAATTCCAAACGGTTCATAGATAGAGGGACAACAAAAGACCGCCGCGTGTGAATAGAATTGGATCACGCTTCGCTTGTCCAGCATTTCGGGAATCCAGATCACACCAGGTCTGGCAGCAGAGACCTCTTTGACCGCAGCCTCCATTTCAGCGGCGATTTCTGCGGTATCGGGAGCCCCGGCACAGAGCACCACCTGGAAATCAGCGTCGAAATATTTGATGGCTCGAACCAGATGGATGATGCCTTTCTGACGGGTAATTCGTCCGACAAACAACACAAACGGCTTGGACGGATCTACCCCGTAGCGTTGCAGTGCGTCGGCCGATGATTGTTTCTGATATTCATTTGGATCAATGCCATTGTGGATGACCTTGATCTTCTCTTCAGCGATGCGAAAATGGTGCAGGATATCCTGTTTGGTTCCATAGGAAACTGCGATCACGGCGTCGGCCATCTCCAGAGCTGCTCGTTCCACCCAGGAGGAGAAATCGTATCCCCCCTTGAGTTGTTCCCGTTTCCAAGGGCGGAGCGGCTCCAAGGAATGCGTCGTGATGATGAGCGGGATCCCGTAATTCAGCTTCGCGAGGATTCCACCAAGATGGGTATACCAGGTATGACAATGAACGAGATCGGCCTCAATGCCATGGGTGTTGAAGTGCAAGCCCCTCTGAACGGCACCAAACACAGACTCCAAATATTTCGGGCACCCGTAATCGATCTTCTCGAGTTTAAACCCTCTGACGTGCAGGTTCTGCTGTGCCAGATACTGGTCACCAAAACACCGAACTTCCACCGGAACCAGCTTCGCTAATTCCTTACTCAGGTATTCCACATGAACACCTGCTCCACCATAGGTGTAGGGCGGGTATTCGTTACTGAGCATCAGCACTTTCATGTGGAGAGTTCTTTCTCTGGTCGGTTGAAAACACCTTGCGTCGATATGGGCATCAGATCTTGCTTTATGCGTCAACCGTTAGCTGCGAAACGACGATATAACTAGTCGACAAAACATTCAAGCCCACGACCAGTTGCCCATCACTCCTCAAAGTTCAAGACTTAGATTCTGGAGATCAAAAAAGATATCCGACTCCGCAATCATCGCCATAAATTGGTGATCCCTCTCCCCATTACGACGACACCGGGGTTACTAGCACCGTTCTCGTAAACTCCCCAGTTGCAGAGAGTTGGCTGACTTAGCCATACTCTCTAGAGGATATCCACCATTGAACAATTCCTTTCGAGAGAGGGCGCACGCAGAAGACTCACGCTCAAGCGTGGCGGTAGATGAGGTCCAACGGGAAGTTGCCGTTTCGCCTGAACTCCCGAAGTAATTGCGCTATGCCAATGCTTCGGGCATTCTGCAACTGACGTCGAGGAATCAGTGCTGGCAGGAGGACCGCCGGTGAAACGACATATCCGAACCAGAATCCAGCTGACCGCAAGCGTGCTTGCCGTGCTGACGTGCTGGTTGGGAACCGAGGCTTGGGCCTATACGTCGACACTGGTGAAGGATGGGGCTACCGTGCACGGGATCGTAACCGTCACCGAAACCACCCCAGCGCCTCAAGAATTCGAGTTGCGTCGCTTCCCTGACCACGAATATTGTAGCAAGCTTTCGGATGGCTCTGGATTTCGACTTCTACGAGAAGTGACGGCCCGACCGGACGGGGGATTGAAAGATGTCGTCGTGGTCGTGGAAGGCGTAGAGCGCGGTAAACCCTTCTCCGTCACTAACGCGAAAGTAGAAGCAACGCTCTGCCAGTTTCTCCCGTTTGTCACCGTAGTCGGCAACACACGTCGCGTCACGGTATTCAATCGAGATCCTGTTCCCCACGATATCCAGGGATTTGTTCCCGATCAACCAGGGAACGAGAAGGTCTTCTCTCGGCCATCGTTACGGGCAAGGGGAACCACCGATCTCGTGCGGCTCGCAGAGGGGCACCATGTCTTTACCATGCAGTGCAGCATGCACCCCTACATGCAGAACTGGGGCTATGCCGTCGATACTCCCTATTATGCAGTGACAGATGCGACGGGCTCCTTCTCCATCGAGGACCTCCCGCCTGGAACCTATCGCCTTAAGGCCTGGCATCCCATTCTTGGGACGCAAGAGCAGGAACTCAACGTGGCCCCGAATGAGACGGTCTCACTCGAGCTGTCGTTTAAAGCCAAGTTCTGATTCGTGGTGCACATGCACAACATCTACCCTCCGCCGCTTATTCATGCTCAGAAGATGGCCTTGTCATACGTGCTAGTGACACTGAGAGGAATGACGAGTGCCATTCACATAGCTCCACCAATCATTGGGAGTTACTCTCCCCGCAGCAAGCTGTGTCTCCTCTACGGGCGAGCGTCCTTTGTGCTGGAGGACGAGACTGGCTTGGTGCCCGTTGTAGTCTTGGGTAGCTGCGATTGAGGCGTTGCTGAAGGATGGCGATCTTGTGCGCCTGACCGGTTTCGTACAGGTGTTGAAGAGTGACCCTCCACGGGAGGTCAGAGTCCAGGCAACCGCGATTCAAATCCTCGACTCACACTGATTCAGCGACAGCCGCATGACAGCCTGATCCAAAGAAACATGGTCCGACGCCTTAATTCTCACCAGCGTGCGCAGAAGGAGATTTTCCCCCTCTCCCCTTGATCATCCGGCGGAAGTGCAAGGCACGAACCGCCTCTCTATCTCTTTCCTTGAGCTGCCCCTGCTAAAGGAGGGCTTTGAAATTGCTCTCTGCCTCTCATTCTGGACCGATCTGCTATCGAGGCTTGCTTGCATATTCATCCAGCTTCTTCTCGACATCTTGCAACGTGCGCACGGCATCATTGTATCTTCGTGGTTTACCATCGTGCATTTCCACGTTACCCTTGAGATAAAGGTGAACTTCGTTCCGATATTCTCGAAGCTCATGCAGCTTGTTGCGAAGCGCCTGTTTGTAAACCCCCTTGGAGTTGAGGCAGTCAATGACTTTGCGAAATTTCGCCTTTTTCGATACGAGACCATGTTGAACGCCGAATTCGTATAGCAGCGTTTCGATAACTGCCACAACTGGCAGTGTACAATGCCACTCCCACACTGTTCCCGCAGTGAGTCCAAGATTCCAAGTATTCAAGTGCCATCGATTGATGTCGCATAGCTGAATGATGCAAGCGACCGTTCGTTGCCTTTCATGCGAGAGATACGGCCACCTCGTTTTTAAATCATAAAGCTTGCGAATGTGGCCCCTGGGGAATTTGATCCGTACAAACTTCTTGTTTGTGTGAGCCGTGTTCGTCAACTCTAGAGGGGCTCCGGAAATTCGGACAGTGTAGCTAAGTGGTAGCCTGGCTTCACCGATGCCACCGGGTGGGTAACGAGCCAAAGGAGCGAGGCAATGAAGAGCAGACGACGGAATTACGGAGCGACCTTCAAGGCAGGTCGCCTTGGCGGCGGTCAAAGGTGACAAGACGCTGGCCGAGTGGCGGAGCAATTCAGTGTCCACCCACGCAGATCACCGAATGGAAGCAGCAGTTGCTGGCGCGAGCCGCGGATGTGTTTGGTGGGGCGAAGGCTCCATCAGAGACGCCGGATCTTAAGCCCTTCATGCGAAGATCGGGCAACTGGCGCTGGAGAATGATTTGTGAAGGGGCGCTCATCAAGGGCGGCTTGCTGAGCGCAAAGCGACGATCGATCGCACGCACCCTTGCCAGTCGTGCGGCAATGCCAACTCCTGAAGCTGGCCCGCTCGACCGGCTTGCCAGCCGACGCCGGTCTCCGGAGACGACGCTGGCGTTGATGCGGCGGATCGACGAGCTGCATTGCACTGTCCGTTTTGCCGGGGCGCGGATGTTACGCGATCTTCTTGCGGCAGGAGGGCCATGCCATTGGACGGCGCCAGGTGGCCACGCTCATGCGCCGGATGGGGATTGAGCGCTGTATCGGAAACCGCATCTGAGTCGGCGGCATACGCCCACACCATCTATCCGTATCTCTCCGCGATCTCACGATCAGTCGTCCCAATCACATCTGGGCGGCCGATATCACCACAGTACGCCCAGCCAACGAAGCCCGCCTGTCTGGGACTGAGTTGCTTGAGCATTCTGGAATGCATGGCTCGATGAAGGAGTGTGGCAATGACGAGCATGCCTCCCCTCTACACGAGAAGGAGTGAGCCGAAGCGGCGGTGACTTGCCGGACACTGGCAAGGTGACGAAGTCCGCAGGAAACGGGGCGTGCGGCGAAGGGGTTACGCCAAGATGCGCCTCTAGGCTGAGCACGGGATGGTTGAGGAACACGCACCTATTGACACGCATCTGAGGGTTGAAATGTCACCCCCTGCCTACACCGCTTTCCAGGCAGGACGCGGATCCGTGCCCCGTCACGTATGGACGGGAACGGCGAATGCAGGCTGGACATGTACGCTGGCCAGCAGGAGTCATGGGAGCGTAGCCAGACCACGACGTCTGCGACGACTTGCGGAACGCAAGGAGAAAGACTGCGATAGGCAACCTCGCCCGTGTGAAGTCCAGCGTGAACTGGGGAAGGCGTGTACCGATAACCGATGACAAGGAGGTGTCCCGACGCGGTAGCGTTGACGGAGCCCTCGTAGTCAGTCCGAGGTCGGGAGCCGGCCACATGGCGAAGGGGGTAGTGTAAGCGGCATGTGGAAGATTACCTGACCACATAGGAGAAGACCTTTGATAATCAGGGAAATGCAACACGCAAGCTGGCAACGTGGTCAATGGGGAACCCTGAACGTAAGTTGATCGACTCCTGAGACTGATTGCTGATCGAGCATGGCTGGCAGAAGCCGCGCGCATCGCTCGCATCCAGTGGTGCGCGAACGCCGGGCGTCGATGGGGTCGACAAGACCATGATGACGGAAACCCTTCATCAGGAACTGGCGACGATCCGTGCCGAATTGTTAGCGGGCTCCTATACGCCGCTCCCTGCACGGCGCGTGTACATCCCCAAGGCGAACGGCACGTTGAGGCCCTTAGGGATCCCCAGTCTGGGATCGAGTGGTCCAGAGAGCGATGCTGATGGCCATGGAGCCGATATGGGAGAGTGATTTCCATCGGGCATCCTATGGCTTCAGGCCTGCCCGAAGTGTGCACCATGCGATACGAACGGTCAAATTGCAGCTGCAGGAAAGTGACGAACAAAGAGCGGCGGGTCGTTGGGTGATCGAGGGCGACCTCGCCAGCTACTTTTGAGACTGTCCATCACCGCCTGCTGCTGAAAGCTGTCCGCAAACGTATTGCTGATCAGCGCTTCCTGGCCCTGCTGTGGACGTGCATCAAAGCAGGGTGTGTTGATCAGGGTCTCTTTTGCGCCGCGAGCGAAGGTGTTCCACAAGGGGAGTTATCTCTCCGCTGCTATCCAACATCATGTTGCATAGATTCGATGCTTGGATGGAAGCAGGAACTACCTGAGTAAGAAGGTGCGTAGGACCGATGGGCATGGAACTTCGGCATTCTCAAGCAGCGACCGATTGCTGTACGAGAGAACCGGCAGTGGAAACCAGGCGTCTCTACTGTCGCTATGCGGATGATTTCGTCGTGGTCAAAAGGAACACAAACCGCACGCAGAGGCACTGCGCGAAGCGTGCCGGACGTTCTGGAAGGGACGCTCAAGCTCACGTTGAATATGGAGAAGACCCATATCACCCCACGTGAACGACTGCGTGGTCTTCCTCGGCCACCGCATCATCCGCAAGCGGGGCCCACGAAGTCAGCTGCGACCGGTCACGACGATCCCATGGGAGAAGTACCGAGGCTTCACGGCCAAGCTGGTCAAGGAACTGTCTGGCAATTACAGCGGGAACAGCATGGACCTGATGGAACGCCTGAACCGGACACTCTCGGGATGGGCGAACCTCGATCGATACACTGACTATACGGCGACCATCTTTAACCGGAGTGGACCGGAACCGTCTTCTGGAAGCTCGGACATTGGCTCGCGCGCAAGTATCGGCGAGAGTCCCGAGCCTGATGCGTGAACACGTCCGGGCACCAGAACCAGGGCGCGCCACCACATGGGTACTGAAGGGACAGAATAGTCGTGGGTGGTATGGCGAACAGGCGCTTGACGCCTGGTCACCAGCCGCAAAGGTCAGTTCAGGCGGACCCGAAGAACCCGTACTGATTCGCGACGAGCATCGCCACGTTCCTCGAATCGCGCTACGCTGACGTGGCTGTTGCGTTACGCAACGCTTGAATGGAGAGCCGGATGCGCTGAGAGGTGCAAGTCCGGTTCGGGGAGGAGAGACTGGGAGATAGTGCGACTACGCCCGGTCTCTCACTCCACTTCCAATGCGACGCGGCTTCGTGTATCTCTTCGCCGTCTTGGACTGGGTCAGTCGCCGGGTGCTGGCCTGGCGGCTCTCCAATACGTTGACCACGGACTTCTGTCTCGAGGCCGTGCGAGAGGCGATCACGCAGTATGGCTGTCCCGAGATCTTCAACACCGACCAAGGGTGTCAGGGCGGATTCAACCGGTCGACGCAACACTGGGTTGTCCGCCGACTTGTAGGTACTTGTTGAGGGCTTCGGCTGGTGTCTTCCAACCAAGCGTCTTCCGCGGTCTGGTGTTGAGCGTGTGGGCTACGGCCTGGATTTCTTGGTCACTCCACCGAGACAGGTCGGTGCCCTTGGGGAAGTATTGGCGCAGAAGTCCGTTCGTGTTCTCGTTCGTGCCGCGCTGCCACCGGACTATGAGGGGTCAGCAAAGAAGAGTCACCCCTGACTCGACGGTGAACCGGGCGTGATCGGATAGTTCTGCCACGATCCACACGTCAATGATTGCCACAGCTGGGCAGGCAGGGTTGTCACCGTTCGCTTGAGCGCATTGGCTGGCGGTGATGGCTCCGTAGCCAGCCAGCGCGGGGCCGTTCTTCGTGCGGGGGGATCAGCCCATAGCCCTTCTCGCGAGGCAGGTGAACCAGCATGGTGAAGCGGCGATCGCTCCACCAGCGTCCCGATCGCAGACCGGTTCAGGCCGATGATCAGGTCCCCCTCCCAATGCCCAGGCACGGCGCGGTCTTGCGCCTCTCTGCAGGACGGCTGGAGATCATGACCTCCTCGCTGACGTGCGCCCACGCCTTGGCCTGTGCTCTGGCCCGTGGCACGCGCAACGCCCGCCCGGTACGAAGGCAGCTCACCAACTCGCGTTTGAGAGCGCCTCTGCCTTGAATGTACAACGCCTGGTAAATGGCTTCGTAAGAGATTCGCATCGATTCATCGTTGGGAAGTCGACCTGCGGCCGGCGGGCAATCTGCTCCTGGCGACC
>JADJXO010000012.1 GCA_016715825.1 Nitrospira sp.
CTTGACGGACCACTTCCGGGGGAAGCTGTGGCTCGGCAAGTTTTTCACGGTTCTGGGTTTGGACCTGGGCGATATCCGGATTCGTACCGATCTCAAAGGTCAGCTTGATCGACACATGCCCATCACTGCTGCTGGTGGATTCGTAATACAGAAGGTTGTCGACGCCGGGGAGCGTGACCTCAATCGGTCTCGCGACCGCTTCAGCCGCGACCTCAGCGCTGGCCCCGGGATAATCCGCATCGATTTGTACGACTGGTGGGGTGATTTCAGGAAACTGCGCAATCGGGAGGAACTGCATGGCAAGCAGCCCCATCACAACCACGACGATTGAGATCACCGACGCGCGAATCGGTCGGTCGATAAAGACGTGCGAGATCACCTCTGATCCTTATTGAGAAGCGAGAGGAACCGATTCCGTACCTGTCTGGTTGGCCGCGACCCACGGAACAGACTTCACCGACGCACCGGGACCGACTCGCATCAGCCCGTTCACCACCACCCGATCTCCGGCAGCCAAGCCTGCGTCGATGAGCCATTGGTCCCCTTTCCAATCAGACGCCACCACATCTCGAATTTCAACCTTCTCGTCCTGGTTGACGACGTACACAAACGGCCCTTGGGGACCTTGCATCACGGCTCGTTGTGGAATCAGAACGGCGTCGGTCTTGGTATCACCTGTGAATCGCACCTTCACAAACTGTCCAGGCAAAAGCGTTCGCTGGGGATTGGGAAACGTCATTCTGACCTCGCGTGCGCTGGTCTCTGTACGCAGCCCTGGTTCCAACAGATCAAGCACCCCTTCCTCAGGATAGGCGGTCCCATCCATGAGCGTCAGCCGACCACGTAATTGGTACACGCCTGGGTGAATGATTCTCTTTGCCTCGATGTCCCGTCGCCGCTTCAGGATGAATGTTTCGGGAACATTGACGACCACAAACATGGGGTCGACGCGATGAATGGTGGTCAATAAGTCGGTCTGGGCCGAGACGAGTCGTCCCTCATAGTACCGGCTTCGCTCGATAACTCCGGTAATCGGAGCCGTAATGAGCGTATTGTCCAGATTAAACTGCGCTGTGATAAGGTCGGCCTGCGCTCCTTGCATGGCGGCGTTGGCCGAGAGTTCTTCGGCGACAGCGTCATCGACATCTTTCTGACTGACCGCCTGCTCAGCCAGCAACGGCTTGACCCTTGCCAGGTCCTGTTTAGCCTGGACCACACGGGCTTCAGCCTGTGCAATCTTGGCTTTGGCGCTCGCAACCGACGCTTTAAACGGAACGGGGTCGATCTGATAGAGTCTGTTGCCCTTCTTGACGTCCCGACCTTCCTTATACAAGACCGCCTTGAGAATGCCCGTTACCTGGGGACGGATCTCCACCGGACGGGAGGCCTCGGCTTGCCCGATAAATTCCGGTTCATCGGGGACTGTCTGGGTCCGGACGGTCACCACCTCAACCTGCGGGGTTTCCTGTGGAGGCATCGATTCTGCTTCCTGCTTGCAGGCAGTCGACGAAACCATAGACGTAAGAAGAAGCCCCACCAAAACAGATCGTCCCACCCGTTGCGCTATCAGCATGCTAATCTATCCTTACTTTGTAATCCTTATCAGATATTCTTTCCGGCAAACATACCATTCTACCGAGGCGCAGCAGACGACGGCAAGCCCAAGATGGTTAAGACTTTCCTCCTTTGCCTCAATGCGCCCCGGTCTCTGTTCAACCTGTCTCATGATCTGTTTCCGACACAACGTTCTTTTGATTCCTACAGAATTGATCGACCAGACTCTCTCCGGTGATCTCTTCGACCACGCGCCGAGTCAAACACCCCGATGCTCGCAATTGCGCTCCTTCTCGCCAGAGGCGCGCCAATAGGGCTCTCCCGTCGGCGTCGATAAACGTCACGCCTGCCAAAACAATTTTTGTGCAATGCTGTTGATTCTCGGACAACGCGCGACAATAGGCGTTGAGTTCCTCCACCCAAGCGCCGGCTAATCGTCCTTCTATCACGAGTGAAATGCCCTGAGAAACCGCATCTCGTTGACCGGTGACTTTCAACATGAACTGGTCCTCACAGCCGTCAGCCTTGGTGGGTTCGACTGAGATCATTCCCAAGCTGCGAGCGCCGGTTCATCAAAATGACCTGATCAATCACCTCGCCGCATTGCACGCACCGCTGAAGCAGCATCGCAGCCGGACCGGTACTGGTCAGTGCATCAACCCCCGGCTCGAGAACCATAAGTCCCTTGCACCTGGTGCAGCGTATGGATTTCCCACAATGTTCCTGTTCGATGCGCTCTTTACGCGCGAATCCTGATGTGGCCATGATTGACCTCCCTGGTAGAGAGACGGAACTATGAAGATCCAAAGCAACCTCTGTTCCATGAACGATTTCGTGGGACCACCACTACCGAAGTCGTTGAGTTACTTTGATAAAGTCGATTTGAGGCTGGAGGATGCTGAGTGGAGAAATGCCGAGAAGCTGCCGACCCTCCGGCATGCCGCCGATCGATCGGCGGCATGCCGTACCTTGGAGTCACGTATGCAGAGCATCTCGCCCTCCACTCACCGCTACGAGGGCTTAGAAATACCGAGCTTTTGCATCTTGGATTGGAGGGTGGTTCGCTTGAGCCCTAACCGAGCCGCAGCTCCACCTGGTCCACCGATGACCCACTTCGTCTCATGCAGAACCCGAAGAATTTGCTCACGTTCTAGGTCTTCCAGGGTGGTTGTCATCGAACTCGTCGGCAGAGTCGCGGTCTGGAGTTCGCTGATCGGCACCTGTAAGTCTGTCCCTTGTGTCAAAATCACAGACCGTTCCACAAGATTCTCCAATTCCCGAATGTTGCCAGGCCAGACATAGCGAGAGAGCACTTCAAGGGTCTTGGCAGGCACGGTTTGAATGTTCTTCTTCATGCGGACAGCATAATGTTGTGTGAAATAGCGAACCAAGATGGGAATGTCTTCGCGGCGTTCACGCAACGGTGGAGCGGTGATCGGGAAGACATTGAGTCGATAGTAGAGGTCGCTTCGAAACTGCTTCTGCTCCACCAACGCCTTGAGATCTCTGTTGGTCGCAGCAATCAAGCGGACATTGACTCGGATGGTTTTGGTGCTGCCCAGCCGCTCAAATTCCTGTTCTTGCAGAACGCGAAGCAGCTTGGATTGAAGTTCCAACGGAATCTCACCCACTTCATCGAGAAAAATCGTCCCCTTATCGGCCAGCTCAAATCGTCCGGCTTTCTGCGAAATCGCACCCGTGAAGGCACCTCGTTCATGCCCAAAGAGCTCGCTCTCCAATAATCCGGTCGGAATGGCCGCGCAGTTCAGTTTGACGAACGTCCGCTCCCCTCGGGTACTCAATCGATGGATTGCACGGGCGATGAGTTCCTTGCCCGTCCCGGTTTCCCCTTGAATCAAAGCCGTCGAATCGGTCGGAGCCACCACTTCGACTTGCTTCAGCACATTCTTCAAGGGAGTGCTCTCGCCGATGATTTCTTCAAACCCATGTTCAATACGAAGTTCCTCTTCAAGATAGAGCTTTTCCTTCGCAAGTTTGTCCTTAAGCTCAGCGATCTCCTGAAACGCCAGCGCATTTTCGACCGCCACAGCCACTTGCTGAGCGACTTGCTGCAAAAACTGGATGTCTGCATCGCTATAGGCGTCCTGCTGCAAACTCATGAACCCCATCGCCCCCAGCTGTCTCCTCGACGTGGTAAGGGGTACAAAACAAAACGACTCCGTGTCATCCTCTTTCATATGGCCGATCACCTTTGGCCACCGGCGCTCCTCCGCCAATTTCGGGACGATGATGGATTGCTGTTGTTGCCAGACCAATCCGGCGGGACAGTCGTCGATCGCGACTTCGTGCCCGCCCACCAGATCCGCCGGGACATTGGCCTGAATCGTATGCAACCGCATGACTTTCTTGATGGGATCATGCAGGGAAAGGTCAACATAGTTCACCTGTACGACCCGTGGAAGCCGGTGGGCCAGATCGCGGAACAGTTGATCGAGATCTCGCTGGGCAGAAATCGCCTGTGCCACCTCAAGAAGCGCTTGGTACCGCTCCGCAAGGTCCTCGCATGGAGAGATGGCCGGTCGATTCATAGACTGGCAGTATGGACCATCCGCCTGTAACGGCTCAAGAGGTTACGGCAGACGAGCGAACCTGTAACCCCAAATCGGACCGTCAGAGCATCTGGTGCGTGCCGTCACAGAACGGTGGGGTCTTGGTGTGCTTGCACTGGCACAACGCGACTTCCTTCGTCTCCCCCACGGTAAACTCAACCGGTTCGAACTCGGTCCCCTGGTGAGAACCATCACAAAATGGCTGGTCCCTTGATCGTCCACAGGAGCACCAGTAGTACGTTCCGGCCTCCAATGTCAGCACCGCCGGTTCCTTGGCTGCCATGCGTGGTTGTCCCATGAGCATTCCTCCCTTTGCCATTGGTCAAGATCAGACTACGGGGCTGAAGTATAACGTTTTCATTATGTATTTCGCACCTTCCTCTTGCGCGACCCTCTGATCACTTCCATCTCTCCCCATCTCACTCGATCAGTAGTGGTTCATGGCGATTGATTTATGAGACAGCGGGTATTATTCATCCGGTCTATGGTACTTTCGATTTTGGGTCTCTTATGAGCTTGCTACTACTCGTCCATGGCGGGTCAATCGCAAATAGAGTACGTACAAGAAGGAATAAGCAGATATCCTCTAGCACCATCACCCCGACATCAGATTGCTCAAGCAAGTATCCGGTTGAACGTTCCGTATGCAAGCCGGGCATCTCGTGTTGATGAGGAAAGCGCGCCGTTGTAGGTAAGACGACATGATACTACCGATCGAGTTTATCCTGCTCGCTGCTTCCGGGCTCCTACTGCTGAGCGTCATCGCGAGTAAAGCCTTTGGCAATATGGGCATCCCAGCGCTCTTGTTGTTCCTCGGTATCGGGATGCTGGCGGGATCGGACGGTCCAGGTGGCATACATTTCGACAATCCCTAGTTGGCCCAGTCTCTTGGCGTAGTGGCACTCACCTTCATTTTGTTTGCCGGCGGTATGGACACCGAGTGGGCGACCGTGCGGAAAGTGTTGGGAATTGGGGTGGGCCTGTCGACCTTAGGAGTCGCCGTGACAGCTGGACTAGTCGGTTGGTTCGCGACCACAGCGTTGCAGATGTCATGGTTAGAAGGACTCCTCATCGGCGCGATCGTTTCCTCGACCGATGCCGCGGCGGTGTTTGCCGTGATGCGTTCACGCTATGTAGGCCTGCGTGGCACCTTGAAACCTTTGCTCGAACTCGAATCCGGCAGCAACGATCCGATGGCCGTCTTTCTCACCATTGGCATGATTTCCCTGATCACGGGAGCTTCCGATTCAGCGTTCGACTTGGTACCGATGTTCATACGGCAAATGGTCCTTGGCGGAGCCATCGGGTACGGAGTAGGCAAGTTGATGGTGTTGCTGGTGAACCGACTGCGCCTTGAATATGATGGGCTCTATCCTGTTCTAACCCTATCGCTCGTGCTCTTCACCTACAGCGGCAGCACATGGCTTGGCGGAAATGGATTTCTGGCCGTATATCTAGCCGGCCTCATGATGGGAAACAGCGAATTTGTCCATAAACGAAGTCTGATCCGGTTCCACGACGGACTGGCCTGGCTCATGCAGATCAGCATGTTCCTGGCTCTAGGGCTGCAGGTCTTCCCTGCGCAGCTCGTACCAATCGCCGGTACAGGGCTGCTCTTGGCGTTGTTCCTGATGTTCATAGCCCGACCCGTGGCTGTCTTTGCGACCTTGGCATTTACGCATCTCAGCATGAGAGAGAAAACCATGGTCGCCTGGGTGGGATTGCGAGGGGCCGTGCCGATTATTCTGGCCACTTTTCCGCTTCTTGCAGAGGTCCCTCAGGCTGTTACAACTTTTCATCTGGTCTTTTTCATCGTGCTGACATCAGTGTTGTTGCAAGGCACCTCAATTCCGATCGTAGCCCGTTGGCTGCAGGTCGATGAGCCGTTGGCGCCGCGCAAGGAGTCTTCACCAATTTGGGACGCGCCAACCAGCCTCAAGAGTGGGCTCCTAGAAGTGCAGATTCCAGAACACTCCTGGGCAATCGGGCGGCGATTGCTTGATCTGGGCCTACCGAAAAGCGCGTTCATACTCTTGATCGCTCGAAAAAGTAAGTGTTTTGTTCCGGACGGGACGGCCGTGTTGCAGGCCAACGATTCCCTTCTTGCATTTACTGACCAATTTTCATTTCTCCGATTGCGGTCGATTCTCGAAAGCCGACATCAGCCTCCGCCGCCCGAGGATCCTCCGGAGGGTGGAGGCGTCGAGGTCGTGTGAAGACCACGCCACATCTCAAAATCGCTTTCCCGCGACACAGCGCTTCCATTCATCGACGTCAAGCCCTTCAGAACGTGTGGAATCTGGCGCGGCGGACGCATCGCTAATCATCGTAGCCTTGCCTGAAATTGAGCCCGCCGCGCTGACAGTGAGTCGCATCCACGACCTCAATCCAAAAATTCCAATCTTGGCGCGGGCGCATGGCGTAGCGGAAGCGGAACGACTCGGTGCCGTCGGAGTGACCGAGGTCATTCAGCCAGAAGTCGAGGCATCGGCGACATTGATCCGGCATGCCTTGACCTGGTTTGGGGTACCAAAGGAGAGAATTTTAGACCAATAGCACAGTACCGGCAGTCCATGGAAACAAAGGGGCCAACACGTTGAATCATCACCGCGAGGCCTATGG
This sequence comes from Nitrospira sp., assembly GCA_016715825.1. Lineage (NCBI taxonomy): Bacteria > Pseudomonadati > Nitrospirota > Nitrospiria > Nitrospirales > Nitrospiraceae > Nitrospira > Nitrospira sp. Next base: position 6,747 of record JADJXO010000012.1, read on the forward strand.
CTGCGGTAGCGTTATCGACGATTATGGCTGAGCCATCCCGTGCATCTTTCTGCTTCGGCCTGCTCAGTGCAATCGCACTCCCACTTCGTCGAGATGGCGCAAGAGGTCAGCGGGATCTTGATACACTCTGTAGGCGCCGGCCTGCTGAAGCTCCTCACGCCCGTATCCTCCGGACAGCAAGCCCACCGCCAAACCCCATGCCCGACGAGCAGCCAACATATCCCAGACGCTGTCCCCCACGATCACACACTGGTTCAGCGGTACCTTCAGCCGCTGGGCGGCAGCGACGAAGAGATCCGGATCCGGTTTTGCATGCCGCACATCATCGCGAGTCACAACAGGCACATCCTGGGATAGATTCAACAGATTGAGAGTAGGCTGCGCACTGTGCAAACGCCCACTGGTAGCAATGGCATACGGCACGCCACGCGCCGAAAGCTCCGCCAACAGTTCCAGCGCTCCCGATAACACGCGCAACGAAGCGGCCTGCCTGCAATAGGCCTCGGCGTGGGTGCGCTGGATACGCTCAACGTCTTCTGAGGAGAGAACTCGTCCGATCTCTCGAAGAAACGCCGACAACATGAGGCCACCACTCATACCGATCTGTCGGTGAATCCGCCACACGTCCAGTTCAATCCCGGCACCTTGCATGGCTTCGCGCCAAGCCAGGACATGCTGATAGACGCTATCTACCAAAGTACCATCCAGATCGAAGAGAAATGCTAATGAGTCGCGGTCCGAGGAGAGTGTCATGGCTTGTGGTCCTATCAGGTTACAATTTCAATACTCCGGCAATGGACACAGTATGCCCGACCTCTCCTGACCGCCGTCTAGTCATCAGATAGGCACTACGACACACTTCGAATCCACGAAGGCATGGGCGACGATCAAGGCTTGCCCTTGTGTAGATCAATCACGGTACCCGCCTCGTTCAACTCAACGGTGACTTCGGTGCCCTCCGCCAGACCGCTGGTCTTTGTTTCCTGCAGCAAGAGTGGGAAGGACTTTTCTCCTTCCGTCGTTTGCAGCTTGATTTCCTTCTTCATCTTGCCAACATAGACAAGCTTCCCCGTGACGAAGTGGTGTGTGCCTTTCTCGCCTTCCAAGTGAATATCGACAATGGCATTGTTTTCGTTGATCGTGACCGCAACCTTATCGCCGGCTTTGAACTGACGGCCCTGGCGTCGTGCCTCGTTTTCGCTCAACTGATACGTGGCACCTTCTTCCGACCGGATAGCTAGCGCACCAGCCTTTTCGACAACCTCGCCTTTGAAGGACTTATGTGCCGATTGTGCTTTCTCTGCCAAGCATATGTCGGCGGATCCTAGTATGGTGGCTCCGCTAATGATGGCTATGAGCAGGAATTCACAGACAGTTCGTGTATTCCGCATAACTACCTCCTCGTTTATGAATGTATGGATGTCTGGTCTTCTGATTCCTGATAGAGAAACGCTTATTCTGAACATCCCGCCCCACTTCCTTCAAATTCCACAAGTCTCGATAGAAGTGGAGCGATCGCTCATCGAAGACAGTGTGGCTCAAATGCTGTGCTTTCATGCCCACGCTTCCGGTAGAAGATTCCACCGAGCCATGACACGCCCGCCGTGCTCGAAGCCGAGCACACTTATGGAGGCAGTACGAAGGACGAACAGATATCCCACGTCGGGCGGGAGATTAACCCAGCATGCGGTGAGCATGCGTACGCTATGGGCGTGGGTGAACAGTATCATGGCTTCTCGAGCCTCCAGGGCCCGTTGATCACCCATTGAGCCCGGCGTTCAACTTGTTCGAGCGATTCGCCCTCGGAAATGGAAGCCGTCCAGATCGACCATCCGGGGTGCTCCAACCTGATTTCTTGCGTCGTTCTTTCCTACATAGATTTCATCGTCCCATTCGAGCAAGTCTTCGGTCGCGTTCGCCTCGTCCTCATAACTGGCCAGCCTGCAGGTTTCGTGTGCTCGCCGCAGCGGGCTGCAGAGCACCAAGGCGAACCGGCAACCAGCGAGAGAACGGCCCAGCTCGACAGCCTGCCGTCGTTGAAAGTTCCTTCTTCCCCATGCAATCGGCTTCTTCTGTCCTGCTATACCGATACCCCAACCCATCGGACACCGAACGCTATCTCGTTGCATCATTCCACTTCGATTGTGACGGTCGCTTTGGCACCCAGAGCGTTATGATCGTGGCTCGCCGCCACAAGTTTAATTTCGTGCGAGCCACGCGTGAGCCCCTTGACCACGCCTTTAAACCCTTTCTGATACTCCCCATCCACATAACAATGAATGTGGGTGGCTTCAGTACCCTTCGACAACGCATACCGCACTTCGACGGAATCCCCCTTTATCACTGCGCCCTGCACCGGACTCATGATTGCGAGCTGACTGCCACTCCTATCCACTGCCCAGCCAACGAAACCATCTCCCAATGACAACAGGACGGCCACCGCCAATACCACAATGACATGAATCATTACGCACCTCTTTGAACAAATACTAATATCGAACGCATGTCCAAAGATTACATCACGACTTCCAAAAGTCGATGACCACCCCGATTATTCTCACTCACTTGCAATACCACATCTTGACCGACTTTCAGCTTTTGGGAACCTGCCATGCAAACGTCATCATTCCGCCTGAGGTTTTCACGTGGACAAGGCCGGAGCCGTGCATCCGTCTCAAGCATGTGTGCGGCTGTAGACAACTACACCATAGGCTCCATCTTGCACATGCTCTCCGATCACGAGCATCGTACAGTCCACAAATACGCAAATGAAATCTACCGTCACAATCACATCACTCATGACCCAAAGAAGCCATATCGATCGAGAAGCGGTATTTCACATCTGATTTGAGCAGCCGGTCGTATGCTTCGTTGACCATCTGGATAGGTATGACTTCGACATCGGCAGTGATGTTATGTCTGCCACAAAAATCGAGCATTTCTTGCGTTTCAGCAATTCCCCCGATCGGTGAACCAGAGAGACTTCGGCGTCGGAAGATGAGCCCGAAGGCGGCCACGGGGAGCGGACGTTCCGGTGCGCCAACAAGAGTGATATTTCCATCGCGACCCAGAAGATTGAGATACGGATTGATGTCATGATCGGCAGAGACCGCATCCATGATGAAATCAAAGCTTCCGGCACACTTTTGCATCGCCGCAGCGTCGCGAGAGACCACTACTTCGTTGGCGCCGAGACGGAGGGCGTCTTCTTTTTTGTTGGGTGAGGTCGTGAAGACGACCACATGGGCTTCCAGCGCACGTGAAACTTTACTCCCATATGGCCTAGTCCCCCTAACCCGACCACTCCAACCTTTTTTCCTTTGGCGACATTCCAGTGACGCATGGGGGAATAGGTTGTGATCCCAGCACAAAGCAGTGGTGCGACTCCTGCCAGGGTGAGGTGTGAGGGAACTCGCAGAACAAAGCGTTCATCGACTACGATGCTGTCGGAGTAGCCACCGTAGGTGACGCCCCCGAGGTGCTTATCCGGAGAATTATAGGTGAGCGTCATGTTGGGACAGAACTGCTCAAGTCCGGCTTGGCACTCGCTGCAGGTGCGATCGGAATCGACCAGACAGCCAACCGCGGCAAGGTCTCCTGACTTGAACTTTTGACAGCAGTCCCGACTCTTTGTTTACTCGACCAACAATCTCATGGCCCGGCACACAAGGGTAACCGGTCGGCATGGCGCTCTTCCATTCATTGCGAACTTGGTGGAGATCGGAATGGCAGATGCCACAAAAGAGGATGTCGATTTGTACGTCATGTTCAGTCAGCTCACGCCTTGGGATGGTGCTAGACTTCAGTGACGATGTTGCAGTTGCGGCGGAGTATGCTTTCGCATTGTACATAGCTCTATCCTCCCGATGCAAATCTGTCAGCAAATGGCCTATACTCTTCTGCCGACAACTGTGCAGATCTTCTACAGCAGCTTCCTCTCTATTTCATGTCGTATGCACCTATAGCCCCCATGTTTTAGCCAATTATCTTCATTCTTGGGGCCTCCTGCTCTGACGCTGATTGCAGCTCCGTTGAACTGCCCATCCTCGATCCCCAATGCTTCTTGATCCGTGTGTAGATTTTGCGCTCTATCCTCAGGCAATCAGCCACCACCTTGCGCTTCTCACGGTTGGACTACCGAGATCAGGTAAAAACGACGAGTCGTCTCGATCGGCAATTCCGCCTTGCGCAGACTCTGCTGCGCGATCAGCACGTCCAGATATCTCACGAGTCTGAGGAGTCCTGTGAGAGAGAGTTCTGGAAAGCGATCGGGGCTTGGCAGCTCCAATTCCTGGTAGCCACCGCCGCCATATGCCCCTCGGGCTGGGAAATATCCGGACGGCGATGAAGTCATTTTCGCAAAGCCAATTACGAGTCGCCCTTAACCTTAATCATGTACGTGTAGAAACATGATCATGTTTGAGAACAGATGGAGGGTAACCTAGCGAAAACCCTTGTTTGCGAGAGACGGGTGGAGGGAATGCGAAGAGGTTAATATACCTACTGCTATCAGTCGCTTCCTTGAAGCTAATTTATTTCCGTGAAGAACAAACAAACTGGTCGAGGTCATATGGCTGGACTATGGCAGCGTGAGGATACGGCCCCTTCAATCTTATGATTGTCTGAAAAGCTAAGTCATATCGCCCTCTCTCGCGCGCTTCTGCAAAGGGATTAGAGCGGCAACGGCTTAATCGGCGACAGAACTGCCGCCGGATTGTTCTTCCATATCGACTCGTCTGCATCGACATAGATCTCGACTTCATTCCCGTCCGGATCGCGAAGATAGAGGCTTTGGCTTACGGTGTGATCGCTCATGCCGTCGATCAGTATCCCTGCTTGTTCCAACTCTTGCTTAGCCTGACGTAGCTCGTCAAGACTGTCGCCGATCTTGATCCCGATATGATAGAGCCCACATCGTCTCCCAACCGGAGGTCCCGGCGCATCACCGACTTGGATTAACAGCAATTCGTGATGCGTCCGGCCGGATGTCAGTGCGGCCGCTGCCCCGTTGAAGATTCGCCCGACTTCCTTGAACCCCAGCAGGTCTCGGTAGAAGCCGAGCGATCGCTCAAGGTCCTTCACATAAAAGACGACATGACCAAGGTAATGGGCTTTCATCTGGTTCGCCCTTTGTGAGGAACAGACTGCTTGAGCAATGCTCTGACCTCCGCGTGCGCCAACACCACATCCGGGCTTCGTTGCAGCGCATCGTGGTACTGCCTACCGAATCCCTCTCCTTCCTCCGTCGGAGTCAGAAGCGCCTGCACGGAAGTCAGCACCGCTGGGATTCCCTCACGGGATGATGGATCATCTGATTCGCTCAATTCATCCAACTTGGCGATCTGTTGGGACAGCGGACGTAACCAGGCAAACCAGGCATCGTTCAACACCAGCTGCAAGAATGCTCCATTGGATGGGATACGTCCATGCACACGTTCATAGGCCACCCGCTCGTCGTCCAGTACGGCTTTATGCAGACGGAGCAGCCCCTTAAAAATATTATCCAGAGTACTATCCCGACTTCCCCGCTCTTGCATCAAATGCCCTTGAGAACATCCAACAGCCTATGGCTTCTTGCCCGCATCGTAATAAAACCGCTCATGAACGATCTTGCCGTTGTTCCATCTCGATACCACGACCTGCTCCATATGCACCGCCTGGCCGCTGGTGGCGATAAAGTCCAGACTGCATTCGTAGAATGTCACGTTGTCGCCTACGGCTGAGGCCGTCACATTGAACCCTCTCCACTCTTTTACACCACTCATGAACTGCTTTTCGCGCTCAATGTTGGCGGCCTGACCGACGGTCGGGGGGTTGGCATTCTCTTGCATGGCCGCGTCTTTGTCATAAAACTCGGTCATCGCTTCAATAATTTTTCCCTGACGGATGTAGTCGAATAACTCGTTCAACCGCTGTTGCACATTCGTCGTGCCCATGATCATTTCTCCTTTTGAGGTTTACCGGCGAATGTTATTCCGGCCTTCTGCACTTCCTGATAGGGGAGCAGCCAGACCAACGATTCATCGCTCAGGTCGCCGACCTGAATGCGATTCCCCCACGGGTCGCGAAAGTCGCAGCGAAAACCAGGGTGGAGTTTCAACTTGTACTTCTGCGTCAGCTTTTTGCGTACCTCTTGAATCTGCTTCGCATCACGGACCATGAGTCCAAAATGCTTCGTACGATCAGGCTGGAGCCTCTCCACCTCAAAGATCGCCATGAACTGATGTTCGCCCAGCTTGCACCAGGCAGCGCCTTCCCCGCCACGCAACATCTTCAACCCGAACACGTCCTGATAAAACTTCACCGCCTTCTTGGCATCTGTGACCTCGATCACGATATGATTGCATCCATAGACGTGAACGGCCATTACCCACCTCCCTTTCCAGCCATGGTGTCGCCTGTGAGCTGTTGAAACACAACCACAAACTGCTCCGGCGGTTGTGCTCCGGAAAGCGCGGACGTCCCGTTGAAGACAAAATAGGGAACGCCTCGAATACCCAGACGATGGCCTGCGGCTTCCTCTGCCTTCACTGCTTCAACACCTTCAGTACCAGTCAGAAACGTTTCGGTCGCGGTTTGATCGAGCCCTGCCTGAGCCGCGACGAGAGAGAGCGTCTCGAGACTCCCGATATCTCCACCCTCGACGAAATAACGGCGAAAGAGTCGTTCAACCAGCTCATCCTGCTTCCCCTGATACCCTGCCCACCAGATGAGGCGATGTGCGGCAAATGTATGGGGCGTCCGTGCAATTCGATCGAAGGCGAACGGAATGTGTTCGGCAGCTCCTGCCGCCGCAACTTGGTCATAGATCGCTCGAGCAGCCTCAGGTCCACCAAACTTCGTGTCAAGATACTGCCGCCGGTCCATCCCGCTATTTGGCATCGTCGGATTCAACTGGAACGGCCTCCATACGACACGCGTCGTTATTGCGTCACCGACCTGCTGGAGCGCCCGTTCAAGCCGCCGCTTGCCGACGTAGCACCAGGGACAGATGACATCGGAATACACATCGATACGGATTACTGTGCCCTGGCCAGTCATATGCTTCACCTTTCACGCCCCACGAACGCCCATTAGGATAGATGCCCCATCCTTCCCGCCTGATAATCCTCGACTGCCTGAACCAGTTCGTCTTTCGTATTCATGACGAATGGGCCGTAGCGGGCAATCGGTTCATTGAGAGGCTCTCCGCCCATGACCAAGAGTCGGCTTTCGGTTTTTGCATCGATCTTCACACAGGTTCCACGAGGCGTGAGAACAACCAACTCCCCTTCCGTCACCTCGGCTGATCCGTTCACCGATACTCGCCCCCCCACGACGAGAATTGCCATATGGTGCCCATCCGGCACATTCACCTCGGTCTCCTCATCAGCCTGCAGTTGCAGATCGTAGAGCTCGATCGGTGTCACGGTGTGAGCCGGTCCCCTCCGCCCCTGAACGGATCCTGCGATCACACGCAACTTCCCTCCGCCACTCAGATCGAGGGTTGGAATATCGGCATCGAGAATCGTTTGATAACGAGGCGCGGACATTTTCTGAGACCGCGGTAGATTGACCCACAGTTGAATGGCCTGGAACGTTCCTCCCTTCTTCGCCCACTGTGGCTCGTGCATCTCTTCGTGCACGACACCGGACGCCGCCGTCATCCACTGCACATCGCCAGGTCCGATCACGCCGGCGTTGCCGGCCGAATCCCGGTGAGCCACGGCACCTTGATACAGAATCGTCACCGTTTCAAACCCGCGATGTGGGTGTTCCCCGACCCCTCTTGGATGATCGGTGCCGGAAAACTGATGCGGTCCGGCGTAGTCCAGCATGAGAAACGGGTCAACCTGCCGATCGAGATCGTTGCTCGGGAACAGATTGCGAACAGGAAACCCGTCACCGACCATATGGGCAGATCCTGGTTGATAGACGCCGAGCACGTCTTTGGTTCCCACCGTGCTTGTTGTCATAATCCCTCCTTCTTACACCATCCCCCGTAAGGCATCCTGAAGCGTCACGGTTCCCCGCACGAGCTTGTCAGGATGCTCGTACCCGATTGCGCCTGTGGAGAATGCCGTGTACATTTCTTCAAACAATCTCGCCGCCTCGTCCGAAAACCCAAGCGATGTGAACGTCGGGACCACGGCACTGAGTGGAGCCTGTTGGGCGGTTACCGTTTTCCCAAGGGTCTGACTGAGTGCCGACGCCGCTTGATCCGGGCTATACTCTTCCGGACCCGCCATTTCCACGATCTGCTTGCCCTGCCCACCGGCGATCAGCTGTTCCGCCGCAATCCTGCCGATATCTTTAGTCGAAATCATCGGAATCTTCGCCTGAGGGGCGATGAACGTCGGCAGAACTCCCTCCGCCTTCGCCGCACCGATCACCGGCGCCCAATTCTCCATGAAGTAACAGGGACGCAGCATCGTCAGCGTGTTCGCCACAGGTCCAAGCGCCTGTTCACCATAACGAGCGGCTTGAATCGGACCTGTTCCAGTCGCGATTTGTGCGCCGACCGACGACAGGAATACGACATGCTGCACCCCGCTCTTTTTGACGGCCTCCGCAGCCCGATCCATCCGCGATCGTTGATCCCCCAACCAGGCCTCAGCCCCATAATTGGGTGGCACCAATACGTAGGCCCCGTTTGCTCCTTCGAACGTCCTGGTTAAGGCGGCTACATCGTCGAGCGACGCCACCGCCACTTCCGCCCCTTTAGCTTTCCAGGTAACACCTTTCTCATTCGAACGGACAACAACTCTGACTGGGTGTTTTCTCCCCAGCAAGGTCTCTGCGACAACAGCACCGGTATTTCCCGTAGCACCAAGAACAACGAACATGATGTCCCTCCTCTTCCTGACACGACGTCAGATCGATCAGATCGACTGGTGATCACGCGCACATGATGGCGGCGCGACCAGTGATCATACAGGGCCTCGTTCCGCCAGACCACTACTCCTCCCACACCTTCCGGCTTGGCAACATACGTTCCAGCCAAAAGGCACGGAGGTCCTCACTCGATCTGCTTGAAACAAGAGGACATTCGCTTCGTCAACGCGGTACCTACCGAACGAACTGAAGAGAAGAAGTGCCGAATCAATGGCAGCATGCCGAACTGTCGGCTCGTCTACCTGAGCCTTATGCTACCTTTACCTGAGAGGGTACTGATGACGATTTCGCCCATTCGCCTCGTGCTTCACATCTCCCTGCTCATCCTGTCAGTGTGGATCGGTCTTCATGTTGTGCTGGCATCGGACGGGCACTCTCTCCCTTCACCGGTCGGTTCAGTAAGAATCTCTGTCTCCTCGTACGAACGAATTCCGATCGCCACCCTGTTGGCCCATCCAGATCGCTATCAAATGAGGGATATCCGAATCACCGGAACCGTCATGGCAATGCAGACCGAGACTATCCCGAATCGGATGATCTGTGGAAGTCCCCACGAACGGACGGCGCTGACCGTAGAAGATGACAGTGGCAGAATTGAGGTGATCGATCAAGGCGCCTGCGGGAAGAATGTCGGAGCACTCAAAGCACCGATGCTGAAGGTAGGCCAACCGATCGACCTCCTCGTGCAGATCATGCTCCCAAACGGTTTGGGCACTCGCGGCTCATCAATGGAAGCGACCATTCGCTATATCGACCTAGCCCGAGAGTAGCACGAAGTCTCGCAAATTACGGTGAGGGTACGCTTACCGTGCCGAGACGCCACCGGTGTTGCGCCTGATGGAGCGCAGATTCCCGACGGCGACTTTGTGTTGGTCGTCATCAGCAATAGGTATCTGCGATCGGAGTACTGTATGTATGAACTGTTCCGAATCTGTCGAAACTGCTCCGATAAGTCGGATCGCTTTCTCAAGAAGGTGATCTCCATCATCCTGCCTGATGCAAACATTGAACGCATGATCGACCCGCCACAACGGGCGAGCCACTGGACCGATCAGGAGGCGAAGCTTGAGCCACTCGTCGATGGCAACCTGACCGCAGTTGGAACTGAGCTTTTTAGGAAGTTCCGGTTGATCGGCGGGTTGCGCGCAACACGTCCAACATGCTGGAGTATTTGGTAGACAAACTGCAGCCCCGTGACTTTGAGCGTCAGGCTGCTGAAGGATTCAAAGAAGTCGTGACACAACTGACTCAGCGGCGCTGAGGGTCTGATCAATAGGGAAGGCGTCGCAGAAGAAAATGCTGCCCCACGTGTGGAGAACAGTCAGGTTACCTCGGCAATTACCTGACACACCGAACCATAGGGTTTCAAACCGGAATCAGCCGTGAGCAGGCGCAGGTGTTCAACGTAGGCTTGTGCCACCAAGATGCGGTCGAAGGGGTCACGATGATGCGACGGCAACCGCTCAAGGGCCAAGGTGTGCACAACCGACACCGGCAATTCTTGAAATCCACTGTCCGCGATCTTGGCGGCGAGCTCTTCTGGATCACCAGACAACTTCTTCACTTGAATCTTGATGACCACCTCCCAGAGTAACGCCGCACTGACGTAGACCAGGGGTGTGGTCTCGATCTGATGATAGATGCTTCGTGAAAGTCGTGGAGATTGGATCACAAACCACAAAAAGACATGGGTATCGAGCAGGAGATTCACGCCCCACCCTCGAACGAGGCCACCACGTCTGGTGGTAACGGCACATCAAAATCGTCGGCGATAGTCACACGTCCTTTCAACAGCCCTGGACGTCGGACCGGAATGGGCGTATCTATCGGCCCAAGCTGCGCCACGGGCGTCCCGTCTTTGCAAATCGTAATCCGCTGACCCTTCGCCACGGCGGCTAACAGTTTGGAAAAGTGTGTCTTGGCCGCATGGATATTGACGGTCTTCAGATTGGCCTTCATAGTTCCCTCATGTAGACTAACATTAGCCTACTTCTGCCCGCTGCGGACGTCAACTCAATGTCCCTGCAGGGCGATACATCCCTTATGCCCCACAAGGAATCTTGTGGCCGAATAAGCAGGTCATACGCTTGTCGATTCACCACGGGAAGGGACGATTCTGGACGAGAAGTCGGTTGAGGATGGTGAATGGATGTCAGGCCTCATAGCCTCCTCTTCCTACTCCCACCCACTGACTTCATAGCCCTTGTCCTTCAGACAACTCTCCACGGCCTCAGCGTAGGGCGGTTCCGGTTCGAGGGGTTTGAACGTGCCTCCGAGTATGCCAATGAGCAACCCCAGCCCACTGCCAGCGGCGGCCCCGATCGTCATGCCCGGCAGTCCCCCGATCACCCCGGCCGACGCACCCATGGCACCACCGAGCAACAGACCAAGCACGGCACCGGACCCCGCGTTGGCACTTTGGTGAACCCCCGGACGCAACCCGGTTCCTTCAGCGTGTTTCCGGCAGGATTCAATCTCTTGTTGCGCGACCTGCTTACCGAACAGGTGGAGGTGCTTATTCGACCGTAAAATCGGCTGGGGTCCGGAGCAGGCTGCGACAGACAGCAGCAGTATGATTCCAATCAGCCGCTGCCATGCGTGAGTAACCACGGAAGTCTCCTAGGGTGCTTGCTCTTCCTTGCTTCACTTCTCACCCTTTGGAGTAAATGTCGAGGATTTTTGAATATTGTCCGAGCACCTCTTTCCCACTCATTCGTGGATGAGCGGTGAGGTCATTTCCTTTGCGCACATAGCCAATCATTGCCCACCAACGATCTTTTTCTCTGCTTCACCTTTTCAGGTTGCGCGTGGGAGGGGTTCCTACTGCGCACATGCATCGAGCGCCGACCAAAATTTCATTCAAATGGTCTCTTGTGTGCGCGATGCGTGAGCACAGGAACTTCTCCCACACGCAACCATTCCCCCTCTACTGCCATCCCGTCACTTCATAGCCTTTCTCTTGCAAGCACCGGTTGACATAATTTGTATAGGCCTGGTTCGGCTGATGGGACGGGCCGGTCACAACTGAAAACAGTCCCGTCAGGAGGCCCCAGACCGCGCCGCTGGCTGCCCCCACCATCGATCCCAAGCCGGCTGATGCTCCGTAAATCAGGCTGCCGATGGCGCCACTGGCCGCCCCGGTGCCGGCGCCAACGGCCGTCCCCGTTGCGACACGCCCGACCTTGCTATTACCGCCTTCCTTTGCACCGGCCGATTCGGCGGATGCTTTACAGGCCTCAATGTCTTGTTCTGCCCCTTCCTTCCCCACCGATTCTAAATGCGTATTGGGATAGAGGATCGGTCGCGCACTCGAACAGGCCGAGAGCAGGAACACCACGACAAGCACACTCGCTCCGAATCCCTTCATATACGCTCCTTTTCTTTTCCGTGTTGCGGCATCAGCCGAGTCAGCAGCACCTGTGCCGTGATTCCTCGTATACAGAGTCGCTTGCGCCGAGCCTCGGCTCCAGCCTGAATCTGCACATGCGCACGCGGAACTGCGCATTGTTCTGCGATGAATCTGATTAATTCATCGTTCGCCGCGCCGTCAACCGGCCGCGCCGTCAACCTGATCTTGAGTGCATCTCCATGCACTCCGACACACTCCGTCTTCGACGCGTTCGGCTGGACATGAACCGTCAGTATCACTCCATCCTTACCGTCTCGCACAATTCCAGAAGGGAAACCCACAGGAGGTGAGAAATTAAAAGATGGCCTTGACCAATTCCAGTATGGCGCGTTGCATGTCCGTATCGTCCGTGATGGGACGGGCAATGGCCACCTCGCAGGCCCGCTCAGGTGGAATACCCTGCTTGATCAATGTACCGGCATAGATGAGGAGTCTGGTGCTGACGCCCTCTTCCAGCCCATGGTTTCTGAGATTGCGAACTTTGCGGCCGAGCTTGACGAGGTTTCCAGCCACCCCTGGATCGACCTCTGCTTCGCGTTGGATCACGCGTGATTCAATGTCGGCATTGGGGTAGTCGAATTCAATCGCCACAAATCGTTGTTTGGTACTCTGCTTCAAATCTTTCAGCACACTTTGATAGCCCGGATTGTAAGAAATCACGAGCATGAACTCGTCGGCAGCTTCAATGATTTGGCCTTTTTTCTCGATCGGCAGCACGCGCCGGTCGTCACTCAGCGGATGGATGATCACGGTAGTATCTTTCCGCGCCTCCACCACCTCGTCCAGATAGACAATGGCCCCATGCTTCACACCCAGCGTCAGCGGGCCATCCATCCAGACCGTATCCTGCCCTTTGAGCAAATACCTTCCCACTAAGTCGGATGCGGTGAGATCTTCATGACACGCGACAGTGATCAGCGGCCGACCCAGCTTGTAGGCCATGTATTGAACAAATCGTGTTTTCCCGCACCCAGTTGGTCCCTTGAGCATGACCGGCAGCTTCCGGTCCGCGGCAACGGTAAACAGCCCGACCTCCCCGGACACATCCGCATAAAACGGCTCATGGAGGATACGGTACTGTGCCAGATCGATTTCGCGGGCCGCTTGCATCAACTTCTCATGCTTACGTGGAACATCATCGCGCGCTTCCTGTCGGAAGAGACCCCGTCACAATAAACGGAATAAACGGCGAAGATCAAGCGATCGGCAAGCAGGGAGTGCTCCTAGGTCGTTTCATGCCCGTCCAGCACCTCGCGTATTTTCTGGGTGAGCACGGCCGGTGTGAACGGTTTGTGCAGAAAGGCCGTGTCCCGCTTGACTCCACCCTGCTCGAACACGGGATGGTCCGGGTAGCCCGACATGTATAAGACTTTGATGTCCGGCCGCACACCCGCCAGCTTTTCGGCGACCTCCGGCCCGCTCATCTGAGGCATCGCCACGTCGGTCAATAACAAATGAATAGGGCCCATGTGCTTGGCGCCGGTCAACAGCGCCTCGATGCCATGGCGAGCCACTAACACGTCATACCCACTGACACGCAGGGCCTCTTGCACGAGGCCGCGTACCGATGGATCATCTTCCACCACCAAAATGGTTTCCCGCCCGACTGCTCTGCCCACGGCGCCATTGGCGACCGGCGCGGCCTGGGCGGCCTCATCCACTTTCGGAAAAAAGATCTTGCAGACGGTTCCCTGTCCTAATTTACTCTCCATGCCGATCGTCCCACCGCTTTGCTTCACGATGCCGTACACCGTGGAGAGTCCCAGCCCAGTTCCCTTCCCCTTTTCTTTTGTCGTAAAGAACGGCTCGAACAAATGAGATTGCGTTTCTTCGCTCATGCCCTCTCCGGTATCCCTGATCGCCAAGAGCACATAGGATCCGTTCTCGAGTATCAGGGTTGCATGCTGAGTCCTTTTATTGACGACGGCATTCCGGGTCTCGATCGTCAGTCGGCCTCCCGTGGGCATGGCATCCCGAGCATTCACAGCCAGATTCATGATCACCTGTTCAATTTGGCCGGGATCAGCTTTGATCGATGCCAATCTTGGATCGAGGTCGAGGCAGAGGTCGACGACATCCTCACCCAACAACCGCCGCAGCATGCCGTCCATATTCATGATGATCGCATTCAAATCCACGATCTTGGTAGCCACAAATTGGCGTCGGCTGAAGGCAAGGAGTTGGCTCGTGAGGCCGGTGGCTCGATCGGCGGCTTTTTTCACTTCTTCCATTTCACGCTGGGAGGGATCCCCCGGTGCCAACCGGCCGAGGACCAATTCACTGTACCCACGGATCACCGTCAGCAGATTATTGAAATCATGCGCAACCCCGCCGGCCAGCCGTCCCACGGCTTCCATTTTCTGTGCTTGGCGGAGTTGTGCCTCTGTCTGACGCAAGGCCTCTTCCGCTCTGGTGCGCTCGCCGAATTGTCCGATTCTCAGCGCCACATCGGCGATCATACTGAGCAATTCCTCGTCCGGCTCGTGCACCTGGTGACTGAAGAACTCGATGACCCCATCGACCTCTCCGCTGATGCGAATGGGGAATCCAAACGCGCCGTGAAGACCGGCCTTAGTGACCGCTTCGGCGCGAACCAGCCCAGGATCGCTCAGGAGATCTCGTATCCAGACCGGCCGCCCACGTTCCCAGATCTGACCTGGCACACCTTGTCCCGGTTTGAACGCATGACGTGGATTCGCCGCGATCAACTCGTCGGCACAGGCACGTGCGGCTTGCCACTGGTGGAGGCATCGCAAGGTTCCCGATGGTTTATCCACTCGCCAAAAGACACCCACATCCCATTCGAGACTCTCGCCCACGGCCTGAATGATATTGGGCACGGCTTCCTCAAGTGTCATCGCCTCCGACAAGACCCGAGTCACTGCGTGTTGGGATGCTACCCGGCGTTCATCCCGACGGCGATCGGTGATATCGCGCACGAAAGCGCTAAAAATATATGTTTCGCCGATGCGGGCCGGTGACACCGCAAGCTCAACCGGAAACTCGTGCCCGTCTTTGTGGCGAGCGGAAATCTCGATACGACGATTCAATACAGGACCGATACCCGACTGCAGATACTCCCGAATTCCTTGGGTATGAGCCTCGTGATCTCGCTCGGGGATGATGGTCTCCGAAAGCGATTTCCCCATGGCCTCGTCACGAGTCCACCCGAAGATCACCGTCGCCTGTGCATTCCACTCCGTCACGATGCCGGCTGCATCAATCGTGATGACGCCATCCAGCGCCGTATCGACAATCGCGCGGTTCCGCTCCTGACTCTGCAACAACGCCGCTTCGGCCGCCCGCGCCCACGCACTTTCCTGCTGCGCCTGTCGGTATTCGGCGCGCAACCGAGCGGTCGACCAGAGGACCAAGACCAGGAGCGGGATCCAGACCGCCGCGACAATGCTGCGTTCGACATGCCCGAGCAGGAACGTTCCCACTCCCAGACTAAACAGCGTGATCAGCACCATGACGAACGTCAACCATTCGTATCGTCGTGCCATGGATGCCCGACGCTCTTCCAGCTGTGTCATCTTGCCACCCTTGTGATCGTCCAGGTATTGAGGATCATCGTTGGGCGATAGGCCAACTTCGTGGCGCGTAATCCCGGCAAACCAACATCCTCCATCGCATTGATGGAGACCGCTCCTTGCGCCAAGGCCGTCCGACAGGTGTCACGAAACACCCATTGCGCAAGACCTGGAATTGATCGATCAGCGACTTCCAACAAAATGCACCACGTGTGCGGAGTCAACCAATAGCCGAAGGTGTACGCCGCAATCGTCTCGTCAACTCTGGTCACCGTCCCGGACACGCCGATTGATGCATACGCTTCAAGCACACACGCATGGGCGGCTTCCGCGTCCTCCAAGAGAAACCTTCCCATCACATCGAGGTTGCCTCCGCGCTTCTGACTCGCCCAGCGCCGATGCAGATCCATACAGTCTTGTCGGTATTCAGGGCGATAGGGTTCGCTCCTAACTCTCTGTTCCCGTTCCACACGATTACAGAGCGCGCGTTGGGATTTATAGGGATCCCCTACCAGTGCAGCCAACGCCGACGCTGCGTAGAGATAGTCTCCGTCGTTGTTTCGGAATTGATACCCCTCTTTGGCGAATAGGGCTCGCTGTGCATTCAGCACCTGCTCAATCCGGCTGACCGGGGAGTCCCCGTTCCATTGATGCATGAAGGCGAATGCCTGATCCACGGCTTCATCCAGAGGACCAGGTCGAAGCGGAGGCAATGGCATAAACCATCCATCCGGCGAGCGCGCGAACAAAAAGAAGGTATCATCAACCTCCATCCACCAATAGGGAAGCAGCGAGGTCCATATGTAATGATAGGGAAAGGAAAATGCAGCCGGGGTGTCGGAAGAACGCATACCAAATCGCTCGATCGCTCGCTCAAAAGGGGCCGCATCCGAGACTGTAAGAGGTCGGAGTCGAGGGTCGACTTGCCGCGGCACAAGTCGGGCCGTCAGTTCAGGCAATGGTTTGAGCACGATCACGTCGTCCTGAAACCGGCCGATCAGGTTCGGGTTGGCCACGATCTTGTCCATGAGGGCACCGTGTACCAAGCGGCGTGCCACCTGATCAGCGTAGGCACGAATCGAATGAGGAGTCTCTTCCCGCATAAAAGGGCACTTGGTATCCCACCCCAGGAGGACTTCTTTTCTTGATGCATTCCACATCAACGCCAATGGATAGATCTGACAGTCGAGTGGGCGCACCCCGTAGATTCCACAAAGGCCGGAGGTAGAATCGAACGCCGGACAGAGATACCCCTCACCAGTCGGATTCTTGACGAGATTCACTTGCGAGCCGGACTTGTCAGGGAACGAGACCTCAGGCATTCCCTGCATCACGGCATCGGTGATTTCCTGTGATGCAAAGTATGGGCGAAGAAAACTCTCGACTTCCGGGAAACGACAACAGACATCACAGCGCGCACAGGTCGAACCCGGCACGAATTGCGGTAGACCCCTTGCTGTTTGTTTGGAATCCATCGTAATGAGGCCCATCGGGTGCCCATCATACGACGCATGCCAAAAGGTAGCAAGAACGCGACCTCTTCCGGCGCAGGATAATTGTCACCCCGCCGATATCGTACCCGTGTTCAGAGCCCTTGTCGCCCTAGGTCCTGCGTGCTAGCATTCACCGTCTTGTCGACTCGAACGCCGTTGGGATGCCTGACGCACCGATGGCAAAGGATAGGCCCACGTGGAACAAACGCACGGCATCTGCCCAACACTCTCAACGGCAGCGGCCTATGACCGCTGTACGACCGTTCGAACACGCTTAGGCGGCACCGATCTATTTGGGGTTTCCTGGCGCATCAGTCCCTGCCCGCTTCGCCTATCCGCTGACGAACTCCAGTTTTTTAGCGCGTTAGGCCCACACCTCCTGTCGTTTTATCGAGGGCTCAATCGCCTCTACAACGAAAGCGTGAAAGGTCTCCAGCCTACGTGGGTTGCCGCCTACCTCGATCAAGGGAAACCGGAATCCTTACTACAGTACAGCCGGATGAAACGGTTTCGCGACGAAGTCCCGGCCGTCATTAGACCCGACGTCATTCCGACGCAGGACGGCATGGTGATCACTGAGCTGGATTCAGTTCCCGGAGGCATCGGTCTGACGGCTTGCCTGTCTCAGATCTACCATGACCTTGATGAGGGGCATTCGCAGATCATCGGAGGACGGGATGGGATGGTTCGAAACTTTGCCCGCATGCTGCGATCGCATCAAGCCCAGCGCGCAGGCTGTGTGGCCATCTTGGTGTCCGAGGAATCCAAAGACTACCGGCCGGAGATGTTGTGGCTCGCCGAACAGCTCCGCAAGGAAGGACTCTCTGCCTGGTGCGTCGAGCCTCGCGAGATTCGATTTACGGAGGACGGGTTATGGCTGGATGCCGACGGGCACGAGCAACCCATTGGCGTCGTCTACCGCTTCTATGAACTGTTCGACCTCCTGAACATCCCCAAGGCCGAACTGATCCAATATGCCGCCAAGAAGGGGCGGGTCGCCGTGACCCCTCCCTACAAACCGGCACTGGAGGAAAAGTCAGCCTTTGCGCTGTTTCACCATCCCATTCTGCGCCCATTTTGGGAAAAGGAACTTGAGGCCGAATGCATGACCCAATTGACCAGGGTCATCCCGAAAACCTGGTTACTCGACCCAGCACCGCTTCCGGCCATCGCCACGATTCCAGATCTCTATCTCGGTCCTCGGGCCGTCGCGCGCTGGACCGATCTTGAGAACGCTACGCAGAAGGAGCGCCAGTTTGTCATTAAGCCGTCGGGATTCTCGGAGCTGGCCTGGGGAAGCCGAGGAGTTTCTGTGGGGCATGACCTTCCACAAGCTGAATGGGGCGACGCGCTGCGCAACGCGCTGGCCTCTTTCCCGACTACTCCTTACATCTTGCAGGCATTTCACAAGGGCCGGTTGTTCGAGATGGAGTTTCTGGATGAAGGCAAGGCTGCTGTCGTTCAGATGTCCGGCCGCACTCGGCTTTCTCCCTACTATTTTGTGTCGGACGGAACAGTCAAACTGGCCGGCATCCTGGCGACCATCTGCCCCGCCGACAAGAAAGTGCTCCATGGCATGAAGGACGCGATACTGGCGCCTTGTGCCGTTCAGACCAGCTGAAGTATGCCTACAAACAAAATGGAAAAAGGCCGTTTCACTTTCTTCGTTTTCCTGGTAGCCTTATGTCACCGTGGCTTTAACTCTCTTCCATGTCGACTGGTGTCCTGACTGTCACGTGGTCCGACAAAAACTGAGCGTTCTGAAGGTCTCCTATCAGGATATCGTCGTGCCTGACAGCAGACGGATGCGGACACAAGTCTACGATGTATCCGGCCAATATTATGTCCCGGTCCTCAAGGACGACGACCTGATCCTGACGGAGACCGAAGACATTCTTCATTATCTGGATACACGATACGGGGCAGCCGGCGTGGGCGATGCGGCCGCGGTGCAATTTGAGTCGCAAGCCCGTGCGATACCTGATACCCCGAATGAAGACGACGACCACCCTTCCTGCCGGATCAACTGATCAATAAAGGACGATTCATGGAAGAATGGAGACAAGTCCTCGCCCGAAGTATCGTCAAACCGAAAGACTTGGCGGAACGGTTTGGGCTCGACGAGAAAGAGGTTGAAGCGATCGTCGGCCCATATCCCATGCGAATCACTCCAACCGTCCTGGAGACCATCAAATCCCCGGGAGATGCAATTTGGAAACAGGTCGTCCCCGAAATGGCGGAATTGGATGATATTGCGGCTGATGATGATCCCCTAGAGGAGGATCTCATGAGCCCGGTGCCCCACCTCGTTCATCGGTATCCGGACCGAGTGCTGTTGATGGTGACGAATCAATGTCCGATCTACTGCCGCTTCTGCACGAGAAAACGGCTGGTCGGCAAACCCGGCTTCCTCAAGAAGGGGGAATTGGACCGCGCGATCGAGTATCTCCGAGAACACCGGGAGGTGCGTGATGTCATTCTCTCCGGTGGCGACCCGTTGCTGCTCCCCGACCACCTCCTTGAGCGGGTCCTGAAATCACTTCGAACGATTCCCCACCTGGAATTGATCCGGATTGGGTCGCGTGTACCAGGAAGCCTGCCTGAACGCATCACGCCCGCACTATGTGAAATGGTCAAACGATACCACCCCATCTATATGAACCTACATTTCAATCATCCCGATGAACTCACGCCTGCGGTCAAGGCCGCCTGCGGCAGACTGGCCGATGCCGGCATACCATTGGGCGCGCAGACCGTGCTCCTGAAGGACGTCAATGACGATCCTGAGACGATGAAACGTCTCGTTCATCAGCTGCTCCTGGCCCGGGTAAAGCCCTACTACCTGTACCAAGCCGATCTGACCAAAGGGACCAATCATTTCCGGACGACCGTAGAAACCGGCTTGAATATCATCAAAGCACTCCAAGGCCATACCAGTGGAATGGCCGTACCCCACTTCGTCATCGATGCACCTGGCGGCGGTGGGAAGATTCCATTGTTACCAGCCGATTATTTGGTTCATCTGGACGAAGATGGGGCTGTTCTCCGCAACTACGAGCATAAATCGTTCCTCTATCCTCAACCCAAGACCGGGTCTGGGCGCGAGCTTCCGATGGTCGGCGCCCGATCCTCGCGTGAGGCCTCGGATGAGGAAGCCTATGCGTCCTGCAGTGACAGCTATCCCGATCGAGACGGCTTCGCGTCGTGGGGAAACAGCTGTGGCGGAGAGTCGGACGACCTGTGACCACACCATCTCGCCGGGCCGGCATTCTCCCCTACCAGGACATTAAGCGCCTGATCGCGAGTCGTGCCGTGATGTCTTCGCCGGCCGTCGAAGACCGACAACTTCAACCGGCTAGCCTCGACCTCCGCTTAGGGCACAAAGCCTATCGCTTGATCAGCAGTTTCTTACCCGAGCTGTCGGCCATTTCCTCTCGGCTCAACGTGTTGGATTTTTATCAGTCCGATCTCGTCATGTATGAGATGGACCTGACGGACGGTGCCATTCTGGAGAAGGGCCACGTCTACCTGGTCCCCCTACTGGAACACCTGGCGCTTCCGAAGACGATTCGCGCCCATGCAAACCCCAAGAGCACGACCGGGCGCTTGGACATCTTTACCCGCGTGGTCACGGACCTCACCGCGGGATTCGATGAAATCCGAGCCGGTTATCGAGGTCAATTATTCCTTGAAATTGTCCCACGCTCCTTTGCTATCAATGTGCGTACCGGACAGTCCTTGAATCAGATCCGGTTTGTCGCCGGTGAAGCCACCGTGGCTGACCAAGCCCTGCTGGCCCTCCATCGACGGACTCCCTTGCTCTACCAAAATAGCGGGGCACTGAAACCCGTCGGGAACGGCGACTTTCGAGCCGATCGTGGCCTGTTCCTTCGGATCGATCTGGCGGGATCAGATCGGGGGAATAACCGGGTGATCGGGTACCGGGCAAAAAAGAATAGTCACGTGATTGATCTGGCAAAAATCAGTCATTATGCAGCATCAGACTTTTGGGAACCGCTTCCCCGTCATCGTCAGGACAGCCTGCTCTTGGAGCCGGAGGAGTTCTACATCCTCGCCTCAAAGGAACGCATCCGCGTTCCGGCGGGCTATGCCGCCGAAATGGTGGCCTACGAAGCGGCCTGTGGCGAGTTACGAACGCATTACGCCGGGTTCTTCGACCCAGGGTTCGGCTTTGGGTCGAAGGGAGAAATCAAAGGGACACAAGTCGTGCTGGAAGTTCGTCCCCATGATGTGCCATTCTTAATCCATGATGGACAGACGTTTTTCAAAGTCGTCTATGAGAAAATGCTGGGTGTTCCGACACAACTCTATGGATCGGGGTTGGGGTCATCCTATCAACAACAATCACTCACACTGAGTAAACATTTTAAGGTCTAGCGATGGCTCCAACTGATCTCCCACCTTCTCACAACGACCCAGTGCATTCGCCTTCCCCCTCCTCATCAGACGGGCAGGAAGGGGGGAATGAACACCAAGTCCACGTCATCGGTCTGATGATCGGCACCGCGTTGATGTTCATCGGCTTTTTGAACATCTTCCTCTCTATCAGCGGAGGGTTCGAAATCAATGAGGTGCCGTTTCTCATCTACTTCGGAGGTCTGACGATCTGGGCCAATGCGGCAATCGAAACACCCGGCATTCGGTACGGAGTCATGGGCCTCGCCGTCACATTAGCCCTGGTCCTGTTTCAGTATGGCGAAGTGTTGTTTTGGCACAAACAGATGCTCTTTTGGGGTACCATCATCATCGTGATGTACTTCATGTTCGTCGAACCGAAGAAGCCGACCCCGTGATCTCCAGGATGACAATCTCTGTCATCATCCCGACGCTAAACGAAGAACGGAGTCTGCCACAGAGTCTCGCATGTTTGTCGGCCTCGGCTCCCACTGAGATCATCATCGTCGACGGAGGCAGCACAGACCGTACCCTCGACCTTGCTCACGACTTCTGTGGACGCATGACAAACGCCCGTGTCATCACGGCGCGACAAGGCCGCGCGTCCCAAATGAATGAAGGCGCGAAGGCCAGTCAGGGTGAGGTCCTCCTCTTCTTGCATGCCGACACTCAACTTCCGCCACAAGCTGAACGGATTGTTGGATTGGCCTTAACCAGCCCATCCGTGGTGGGGGGACGTTTCGACGTCCGATTCGATAGCTCTTCGCCGTGGAGCCAAGTCATCAGCTCCTTTATGAATCGCAGGTCGCGCCTGACGAGGATCGCAACCGGCGATCAAGCCCTTTTTGTGCGCCGTGACGTATTCGAGATGCTCGGCGGTTTTAGTGAGATTCCCCTGATGGAAGACATTGAATTCAGCAGGCGACTCCAGCAAGCCGGTGGTATTGTGGCACTCCGAGACACCGTCGTGACCTCCTTTAGACGGTGGGACACACAAGGCCCCCTGCGGACCATTCTCTTTATGTGGACGCTGCGTTTCCTCTACTGGGCGGGTGTCAGCCCGCATCAACTGGCCCGTGTCTACCACGCGGTGCGATAGGGTATGCCGACTGCTCCTTCCCTTGACCGGAACTTGACTCGTGGTACCGCTCTGGTCATCTTTGCCAAGGCCCCCGTTCCCGGGCAGGTCAAGACGCGCCTCTGCCCACCGCTGACTCCCGACGAGGCCGCCACACTCCACGGCAGCTTTGTACTCGATACACTCGAACGCACCAAAGCAGCCGTTGGAAAGCTGAAGTTGGACATGGATCGCTACCTTGCCTGCGCCCCATCCACTACCCATGTATTTTTCAAGATCATGGAAGAGCGGCAAGGTGTCAAATTGATCGATCAAGTCGGAGCTGATCTCGGTGCACGAATGCATGAGGCGGTAAAGATAATGTTCGGGCGAGGCTATCGCCAAACCATCATCACCGGCACTGATGTCCCCACGTTGCCGCTCAACCTTTTTGAACAGGCCCTCACCTCGCTGAAAGACCATGATGTCGTCCTCGGTCCAGCGCTCGACGGTGGCTATTATCTGATGGGGATCAACCAGGCAGTCCCAGAACTATTTTCTGACATCCCATGGTCGACCGACCAAGTGCTGAGGCTCACACAAGAGAAAGCAGCCAGGCTTGGTTTGAAGACGGCCTTGCTACAACCCTGGCGCGACGTGGATACATTGGACGATCTGGAAGCATTGATCGAAGCGTGCACAACCGACAGCAAGAAATCCAAAAATGAGCGAGTTGTTTCGACCCGCACCGCCGGTGTCCTCCAAGCGCTCACGAAACGACTTCGTTCAAGAACATGACATTTCACTAGCCGTTCGGACGAGGAACCGCATGAACCAGCGCGTCGCATTGATCACTGGTGGGGCAAAAGGCATCGGACGGGGAATTGCCCTCGACCTCGCCGCCCAACAATCGAGGATCGCCATCTGCTACCGAACGAGTGAGGCAGCCGCACAACAGACGGCACAAGACATCACGACCCGCGGCGGGGAGGCCCTTGTGATCCGGTGTGATGTCTCAGACCCGGTAGCCTCGAAGAACTTAGTGGCACAAGTTGAACAAACGTGGGGGCGAATCGATGTTCTCATCAATGGAGCTGGCCCCTATCACCGCATCAACCTGTTCGACGAAACCGTTGCGGGGTGGAACGAGATGTTCGACGGCAACCTGCATCCCATCTTCTACCTTGCTCGGGCCGTTGCACCAGGCATGAAGGCCCGTAAAGTGGGCAGGATTATCAGTTTCAGTATGGCCAATGCTGATCAGATGGAAGCACAGCCTGATGTCACCGGCCATTACATTGCCAAAGCAGGCGTCCTCATTCTCACACGCACGTTAGCCAAGCTCCTGGCTCCCTATGGGATTACGGTCAACGCTATTTCGCCCGGCTTCATCGACTCCGGCAGCGCCCCACCTCAGGAACTTGCGGCCATGACGAAACGCATTCCTGCTGGGTACATCGGAACGGTTGATGATACGATTGCCGCAGTCCGATATTTGCTCAGCGAAGAAGCCCGGTACGTCAATGGCGCGAATATCCAAATCAGCGGAGCCTGGGGGATATAGGGTAGAACGACACCCAGGTTAGTTCCTTGCTCACTGAGCGCGCACTCGGAATGAGTATATTCTCTGATGAAGGGCTGTGCTCGCTCAATGTGCGCAGGGGAACCAACCTGGATGCCATTCTAGGCAGAGAAGAGAATTCAGGAAAGGAAGGGACACCGATGAAATCGGATCAAGAACGTGAGGCGCATAGACGGTTCGTCCAGGCCCTGCAACACGAACACCTGACTTGCGCCAAGCCAGGATGCGGTGGCCCCATGGATGTGGTTGATCACACGCTGCACACTGCCAAGATTAAGACGTATGAGGCTACATGCGAACAGTGTCATACCGTGGAACACATCACTGGAAAAGAAACACACCAACCTGCGTGGGATGATGCCTCAATCACATTGATGGCAGAAGCACACCTCCTTCACGATCAACCAATTTGCCCCTTCGACGAAACCCCCATTACCTTTGTCTCGTTGCCCAATCCGCGCCGGAAAGGTCGCTATCGTCTCTTATGTTACTACTGCGGCCGACACACGGAAATGAACTGGCCACCACCAGAAGCCAAACGATAATTCAACACAGTCCTGCAATCTCAGACTATTGTCCCCTTAGGCGACAAGTGCTTTTCGGATGAACTCTCCAACTCGACGGAAGTAGTCCTTCCCACCGACGACATACGTGTCGTTATGTCCGGCACCTTCGATCACATACCATTCCTTGGGTGATTTGGCCGCGTCGAAGACCTGGCGACCAAACTCAATGGGAATAATCTCGTCCTTGTCTCCATGGATGATCAGCTTGGGAAGCGACAGCTGCGGGAGCCTGTCGATCAATCGATGTGCGGCTCCGAGGAGCCAATGCACAGGTACCCCCCCATAATAGAATTTGGCCACTGCCTCGATAGAAGGAAATGATGACTCGAGAATCAAGGCCGAGGCAGGCCGTTGGGCTGCGAGTTCTCCTGCCACGGACGCTCCCAGCGACCGCCCGAACAGCACAATTCGTTCGGGACGAATCTTTCTGACTCTGGTCAGGTAGTCATATGCCCCAACGGCATCATCATAGAAACCCTGCTCCGTGGGACGAATATTCTGACTCTTCCCATATCCCCGATAGTCGAACAAGAAGACGGACAGTCCCATCTGGTAGAGAAGCTTCAGATTATCGAGGCGATTGATGATGTTGCCCGCATTGCCATGGCACCAGAGTAAGACGGGACGGTTGGCGGCTGCTTCAACATACCAGCCGAAAAGTCGCGACCTATCAGTGGCCTGAAACCACACATCTTCGAGCGGCAAACCGGTCAGCCTTGCCCAGTCTCGATCCTGCCATGATTCGGGGTAATAGACGAAGAATTGGTCAAGCAGGCTCATCGCACGAGGATAGCGAAGTCAGCTCCGAGAAGGAAGAGGAAGACAGGTTGGCGTTGTTTCTCTTAGCCAGGTAAAAACCGATTGTTTCCTTGGGCAATCCCATACCTGCGATATAACATCTAGCTCAGATACTTGCCTTTTCCTTATTAGGGGAGAATCTATAATGTATAGATCACTTTCTGCAACGCTCTGTGGACTATATGCGGTGCTAACCCTATCAGGCTGCTCAATTGCGATGGCGATGATCGGCGACAAGGAACCTGATTTTGAGCATATTAAGGTCGGAGCAACCAAAGAGGAAATTGATTTCGAGTTCAATCAGCCTGGAACGCCAAAAGACATTGGTGACGGCACTACTGAAGTGACATACAAATACTCAATGGGTAATTCGCCTAATGCTGCCCGTGCCGCAATTTACGGTTATTATGACTTAGCTACCCTGGGGTTTGCTGAGCCTGCGTTCACTGTGATTGAACTTTTTGTAGGGCACAAAGAAGAGACTCACATCGTTTACGGCGCCGACAACAGAGTACTTCGTATCAGTGGGTATACTCCTCCACCGCTTTCGGCTGAAGAGAAGGCTGCCCTTGCGGAACAGGACAAGTATGTCCGAAAGCGACCGGCATCACGCTTGAATCAGACTCCTCATCCTGACACAGCAGAAAATCCACAAAACACCACTTCACCCTAGACCACATCCAACCCTTAAAAAAAGGCTTGAACACTGAAGAGAATATCGTTGTCATGGTTCCGATGGTTATACTCCAGTCTTACCGCCCAATTCTGGGCTATTGTGAAACGAGAGCCAACGTACCAGCGAAACTCGTCGGACTTGTCACCAAGGGGAAACCTTAGATACGACCCCGTTGCCATAACTTTCCAGCGTTCAGCGAGATCGGATAAGATCCCAATCGTTGCGCCACCACCGACTCGGTGCATGTCATCATAAGCTCGACTGACGTTCGCTTCGGCTTCTGCGAAAGCGAACAGGACTTCGCGGTTGAGCAGCCGCAATTCCTTTGCCCCTCCTAAGCCACCGCTAAATACACCATTGCTGCAGAGCTGACAGCCATTGTGGCGAATCGTGTTCATCCCCACGTTGAGCTTCCAGGAGGGCGATCGAAAAACGGAGTCCATAGGTGAGAGTGACAGCAGATTCAGCAACGTGGCTCGTTCTACTCTGGTCTGATCAGCTCGGTTGTAATGCCGAACCGTAATGGAGGCCATTTCGATCTGCGCATCCGGCGTATAGCCCGCCTCCGGGTCTAATAAGCTGTGGTATCCCCCCCGAAACGTTGCCTCTTCGAACGTATCGTTATTCCGCCATCCTCCTCCGAGTGTAGCCTGTAACATCTTATGGCCTAGCTCAGGCTGTTTCGCAAATGGACGTACGGAGAATTCCTCAGATGGGATTCGAAGTCGGCTACGAGCCGTCAGAACTGCCCTATTACGCTCTTTCCATTCTGGTTTCGGATCCTTTTTCGTCTCAATCTGAGAGCGAAGAAAATCTGACGCCAAATCCAGGACAAACGCCTGTTTGGGAGGAGTGAGGTGAGTGAACGCCGGCGAAGTCAGTTCCCCAAGGTCTTGGGTGACCCGTTGCGCTAGATCCCGCTCTGCCGCGGGTAGTGATTCTCGCTTTCGCTTGATGATGGTGCTGCGGGAAGGGCGATAGGTAATGCCAGATACCAAGCCAGGTTTTGAAATAATTAATCTGACGGTGTCAGCCGGAACGGTCCAAAACAGAAATTCATCGGTCAGATGCAAGTTCGGATCGGCATAATCCAACAAAGCCAGGATGTGATAGGAGCAGTTTTCCTTGAAGTAGAAATAGTCGAAATAGGCATTCCCCAGTTCCCACGTATGCATCAGGAAGCGCCGTAACTGATTTTCGGTGAGATTCAACCTATATTCCCAAATATCGCGGTTCTCAATGTCTCGATACTGCTGCACCTTCAGGTAATAAGGAATCGTTGAGAAGTATCCTCGATAGCTGCCGAAGATCCCTCGTATTGGATACAGCAACCCGCTGTTGGGTGGAACATCAGCCGCATAGTTGATGGTGTAGGACAGAATACGGGTCTGTTCCGTTTGGCCTTTTTGGTCCACGCGAAACAGCGTATGGCCAAACATCGACGCCGGGTTGTTTAGATAGGATGAAGGAAAGATCAGGGAGACGGAGTCAACTTCAAAATCTTCGTACCAGCGATCGAACCGTTCGCACGCAAGCTGGGGAAGACGGGCCGAGTCAAATGTGAGTTGTTCCTTGAGCCAGTGATAGCGCGCCACAAAGGCGCATTGAGCCGGCTGCTTGGATCGTCCCACCAGTTCGGATGAGAAGAATTGTGCGAGTGTGGCAGCTAGTTCGGCTTCCGGATTGGTCTTTCCGTTCGGAGACAGAAAAAACCCTGGGTCGTCCTGTTCGCTTTCATATTCTCCAAAGAGTCCCTTCCGATAATGCAACAACAGCCGCCAATCACGCTGTTCGGCGAGTTTCTTTTGTTGCGCCTGCTCGATCAGCTGCGCGAGATAGGACTCATGGTCTGGTGACTGGGCCTCAGAGATGGCTGAAAGAAAAAGCGAACCGATGATAGCAAGAATAGGAACCAGCACGTCGTAATACGACACAGCGAGGGCCCTGACATTCCTGCCAGGGCCCTCGCTGATCACTTAGCGAATCGATGCTTGAGCGAGGACCGGATGGCCCGCGATCGCATCATTGAGAGACTTCACCAAGGCCACTGGAGACGTTTCTCCAGCTTGGACCAGTGACGTATAGCGTTCCTGAGTCATGGCAAAAAACTCCGCGTGGCGCTCAGCCGGCACGCCCATCAGAGTCGCGAGTGAGGTCAGGTGCTCGCCCTGTCCCTGAGCCATTTCCGCCGTGAGGGCGTCGAAGTTCAGCGACGCGAACATCGTGGTCTTGTGCTCACCCATGATTTTTCCATCATTGGTGCAGCCGGAGGTTCCGAAGCTGATGCCGAACGTCTGGCTCCAAAAGGTACCATTTGTGGTCGTCTGCAGCACTTGAGGAAGGATTTCCTTCTGGCCCTTATACTCGCCCCACGCCAGCTTCCCTAAACCGCAGCCTGGCCCCGTATCTGGATTAGACGCCATTGCAAGACCTGCCTGGGCACCAAACAGGACGGCGATAGAAAACATAAGCACTTTCTTCAACATAAATCCTCCTCCATTAAATTTAAGTATGAGTACCCACACTCACTACCCAAACATCGCCCCAAAGTATAGCCGAATTCACTAGGGATGTTGAGAAAAAAGTTCCGTTTCATGAATTATTCGCTTCAATAAAATGGGGGAATGATTATAGACAAATCATGGATCAGCGCAACAACTTTTTTCGAGCACCTACCGCAAATCCGATGTTCCACACCTAACAAGTTCGCTGGACATTCACAGAGCTCCTCAGCCCAGCAGATTCTGTCTTGCCACACAGGCCAAACAAAGCTTGCACACACTGACCTTCGACATTATGCTGAATATCAGCACACTGAATACGGCTCACTTGAAACCACAACCGAAGCTTTGCGTGATTGATTTTGGCAGGTATTGTTCCGTAGTTCTAGCGGCTAGATCCTCACACTTCACACTCATCAAACTCCTGCAACAGACGCGATCAATACGCTCGGTTCTTTATTAGATGTGCGCTGGATATCAAATTGACGGATACCGCCCATACAACTATACTCCCGCCGGATGATAGATTAAGGTCACTAGGTAAGCAGTCGCCGTCTCGGCCAGTGATGGTGATTTCAAAACTCGCAGATAGTCGATGGCGCACACTCTGTCTTGGAACCCAACCGACGGCTGTAAGGGGTTGTACAGGGGCCTTCGGCCACACCTACGCAAGGCCCTGTCTTTTTCTCCCCTTTTTCTTTGTTACATAGTGAAAGTTGGTTGCCCTTTACTGCCTGCTGCTCTGTTCAGCGTGCTGTTCTGGTGGCTAGATACTCCCGCGCTCGTGTACTCAGTCGAACTTGGAGATCTTGAGTTGAGTGGATACGCGCTAGGCAGTTGGCCGCGCGATCAGGACATTTTTAATCAAGGGGCGATCATTCCAGCTTCCATACAGCAGGGCTTTGGAGCTGGAGTGAAGGTTGGACTCTTCCCATCTGCGCTGCATGGAATGATGGGGCTCGCATTGGATTCAAATATCCACCACGGAACACTCTCATTCCCCAATGCCACAAGAGGATCGATCCACGGCACGGGTCGGTCCGACCTGCTAGTGAGTAATACGACGGCCAATCTCATCTTGCGGTATCCAGGCAAGTACGTCCGTCCGTATGTTGGGATTGGTCTTGGTTGGTCCTCTGGAGTCCTCCTCAACCCGAACATCTCTGGGCGAGCGGATGAGGATTTTGACTCTGCCTATGCCTTAGTCCATCAGTTTCTGGTCGGCGGACAGTTTCTAATCAGTCCCAAGTGGTTTCTGTTCGGCGAATATCGGTATGTATCGGCCAACTATCACTGGGACGGATTAGCCATCGATTTTCGCACCCATTATGGATTGGCGGGTGCAGGGCTACGCTTTTAATTTTCCGGCAAAGTCGATTTAGGTTATTGCGCCGGAGCGAGCGATTGAAGTTGCGACTGGCTCCAACGATTCACTACCCGTCCATCACCATTGCGAAGTTGGACACCCCCGTCCATGGCGTACTCTGCCTCAGATAGCAGCTTGCCATCCTCATCAATGAGACGATACCCTGCCCCATTGGGGACAATCGTGGCTCGACGCTCGACGATACCGTGGCGTTCATAGGTCACCGTTGCCCCATCATTCGACTGGGTCCACCGGATGGTAGTATCACCCACAGTGGCCACCTTCGTATCGTCAACACCTGTATCAGAAGCTTTGATCGGGCTTTCCCCAGTCCAAAAGTGCATTGAGTTAAAGATAAATGTGTCCAGCAGCGCCGAAAACATGTAGGCGGGAACGATCAACATCCCAAAGAAGACAATCTCCTTCATCCACTTGTCGTTCACTTGTCCGCTGCCTTTGACATTACTATTCCAGTGATAGACGTTCTTGGTGAGATTAAACGGACCATAGCAAGCCGTACTCACCGTTACAAAGCACATCAACACAACCGCAATCATCATGCGACGAACGAGTGTAGTCATGATCTCCTCCCTGTTCGAAGTACCTAGGAATAAGTGAGCAGCCCCATCTAATCGTACCTACACACTCGTCTAGCATAAGAGTGAATGCAGGCACAACCTGCTCCGGACAAAGAGCGATGGGAGCGCTCATTCAGCACAGGACGACTTCGGGATACGGTCTTGGCAAGAGAGACCGATCGAACGAAACCGACTCATGAGCCTGTACTGATCGGCACGCCAAGTGCCGTTTGAATCGTGCCCCATTCGAACGCGAAGGGTTCCGGAGTTACGATCGGCATGGCTGCGAGCTCAGTTTTCAACCGCTCAGCCCTTGAGCCGCTCATCGGATGGGTGGACAGCAATTCCACCCGCCCCCCATCCTTCTCCGCCAGCCGCTCAAAGAAGGTGATCATACCGGACGGGTCGATCTTGGCACGGTGGAGCAATTGAAGACCGGTCAGATCTGCCTCGGTTTCCTGCGCACGACCGAACTTCAGCGTCATTAATTCCACACCAAGTTGTTTCATTATCTGCCCCAAGCCTTGCTGGTTCCCAAAAATAATTGACGCCACGGCAATGAAGCCCAGCTGTTTCACGATCCGCTCGAGCCCGTGCCGCTGTAGGACATGGTTCAACTCATGCGCCAAGACCCCTGCCACCTCTTCCGGACGGTCCGCTTTTTTCATCAGTCCGGTAAAGACCACGACAGAGCCACCTGGCAGGGCAAAGGCATTCACCACATCACTCTTCACGACAGTGACCTTGAATCGATAGGGACTATCCAGAATCTGGCCGGCCAGACGACGGGTCATCTCCTCGACAGCCGACACCGCTGGACCTTCTTGCATCACCTCTTGCCCGCCGAGAAAGTCGCGATAGGCTGATTCGCCCAGCTTCTGTTCCCACTCGATGGGAATGCGATCGACTGCCAGTTCGACCAGCACGTCGCTTCCAAACCATAGCCCCAACACCAGAGCCAGGAGACTCCCCCCGACGACACCCCAGACCACTCGGTGCCGCTTCCGCACCTGACGGACTTGTTCCGCCGCCCGTTCAAGCGGGCTGTTCAAATGCGCCGGGGCGGCTTGCCGGAACGCTCGAATGACATCAGGGTTTTTCAGATACAGAGTCCGCGGTGCAGTCGGTGTGTCCCACATCACCACCAGCTGATCGTGGTCCAGCCCACCAGCAGACACGCGCATATCTGAAAACGGCACAGAGTCTGCACCCTTCTCGGCTCCATGAACGTCAGAAGAAAAGGTGATCGTGAGTCCATGCTCTTCGACGCGAACGACGCACGGCACACCACTGGCAGGGAATCCGTCGCCGAAATAGAGCCCATTGGGCGCAGTCTCAACCATGGAGTGAGAACCCACTGATCACAAGACGGTACACGTGGTCGGTGTCTTCCTCATCCGCTATTCGGAGACTGGGATGAACTGTCGTACCCATGAACCGAAGCCGCGGGGATTGCGGCTTTGAATATACACGATACCCGGTCCACGAAATCGGCAGACGAACCCTTCTCCCGACGTGAAGCTGGCGACCCAACCGGAGGTGGCTTTTTCGATGTTATACGTGGTTGTGGTCGACCACGCCACGAGGTGGCTATTGTCGACAATATATTCCTGATTAGGCTTCAACTCGATCTTGTGAATAGCGCCGAAACTGTTCAGGACGAGCATCCCTTTTCCGCTCATCTTGAGGATGAAGAACCCCTCCCCACCCAGCAATCCTCGAGTCATGCTCTGCATTTGGCTGTCTATGGCAATTCCATCCGCACCGGCCAGGAATCCGTCTTTCTGCACCATATACTCATTGACGCCATCAAGCTCCAGCACAACGATTTCACCCGGCACCGTCGGAGCCAGCAGCGCCTCGCCGGCACCCCGACTGGCACGTAACGTCTGGAAGAAAAACTTCTCCCCTGTCAGAAACTTTCTCGACAGGGCGCCGAGGAACCCTCCCTCCATTTTACTTTCAATGTCGATAGTCGGCGAGCAGGCCACCATCGCACCTGATTCCGCTTTGATATGTTCTCCCTCAGCCAGCTCCACTCGCACCATCGGAAATGCCCCGGGATACAGAATTTCGCTTCTCATTCACCTTCTCCTTTATTCTCTACCACCTCTACCATAACCATAGGCGGAGCAGGTCGTGTCTCATTGCGCGCATGCACCGAGCACCTCCCACCAACTAACTTTTAGAATTATACTTGTGTGCGCGGTGCGCGAGCAGAAGACACGACCTGCTCCGCCTAACTCACCCCGCAACCCATCCATACACTCGCCGACTCGGCTCCGGCCCCTCATCCAAGTAGGTCATCCTGAGCCGACCAAGGGCATCGCCAGGAAGCGCCTTCCGTTTCGCTTCAATATTGATCTCAAAAATCTTGGCGGCATTCAGTCCGAAAATCCATTCTTTGGTCTGTCTGGTCAAGGGCTGATATTGATGCTTCTCGATCAATTGATCGGGTATTTGGAATCGCCGGAACGCTTCGATCTGCCACTGCGGAGTCCCATACCAGATGGAGTCCGTTCCCCACAGCACATGGTTGACCCCGAACGCACGAATGATCTGTCCCAGTAGATGCGCGCAGATCAGCGGGTAGGTCGTGACTAATTGCGCAAACGTCGATCCCAGCTCCATGTAGATATTTGAGATCCCCGGTTCCCGTTCCTTCATCCGGCAGAACTCGGTGGTCCAGGGGATTTCTCCGGTTTTCGCAAATATCTGATCGATTGCGGCCACTCCACGAAATCCGGAGTGATACACCAAAAAGGTAAGCTCAGGGAAATCCTTCGCGGCTTTGATGAGATCTCTCGGGTGGTTGTAATCCGGAACGGGGCCAAGCGGGAGGCCTTTGTGGACACAGATGCGTTTCACCCCAAGCTTTTGGGCCTGCTCCAACATCGGATAGGCGATCTCCTCATCATCCATACGCCAGCCTCTATCAAATCCCTTTGGACAAGATCCCGTATAACACTTCCAGGCATCCACCTTGAGGATCTCAGCCTGCATCGCCATGAATTCTAGGTCAGCCGAGCCGAGTTGCGGTGTGATGAGCCCATGCGCCAGCATTCGCTGCGACCCAGCCAGTCGATTGATCTCATCCCGAATATGCGCCATTTCCTTCGGCGGAACGACGGCCTCTTGTGGATACGGCCCCGGCGGGGTGCTGATTAAACCGATGCTGGTTTCACTGTCCAAAAACACTTCCTTGACAAAATTCTTCCACGAGAGATCGTCAATGGAACCCCGATCCCCGGCCAACACTGGATTGAGTCCGGCCTCTCGAATGTGCTTTCTCAGGGAAAGCAGTGCCTGTTTTGACACCGCTCCCTTACGATTGGATTCAGCATCGGACGGATCGTAGCCCGAGCTGACATAGTGGGTCTGCACATCGAAGATGAAGTAGGGTGTTCCCTGCTGTGCGGCAAACGCGGCCGGTTCAAACAGTTCAATAGCGTCAACAGTAAAGAATCGCCCGAACAGTGCATTCATGGCCAGAAGCCCGGCCGCCATTGAACCTGTCGTCCATAGGAATTCTCGCCGAGAGACCCCTCGCCGCGCCGCTGCTTGTGCCACCATCGCCTCGGCTAATTGCTCAACGGCCTTCTGCTGGTTTGTCTGGCAGAGAGGATCAAATTCCTCGTTTGAGACGATCTGGGTAGGAATGGTCGTAGGGAATATCTTGCCTTTTTCCACAGAAGGGGGATCCGTAAACAGGTTTGGGGAATGTCCCATGAATCCTCTTCGGCTGACGATCGTGGGGTGATTGTGTGGAATACCGGAAGCGCTGTCAAGCGGAGGGATGTGAAGCCACTTCACTGAGATCGCAGACAATGTGACGAACTACTTGGCTCTAGACGATCTAGCCGCTGACTTGATTGTAGCGGGACCGGCATGACCAACCGGGATTTCCACCGCCACGTCCAACTCAGGATCTCCATCTTGATCCTTGCCGTCATGCCCGACACTGTACAACACTGCTTTTTTCATATTCACCAGCATCGGCAGCCCTGTGTACGGATCATAAAAGCTCTGCCCAGCTTTGGCGAGACGGGCAAGAAGATCGCCATCAGCCGGACCACGCCGGAGCCAAGCCTGTAGACTCGCCAGCCGGAGATACGCATCGGTATCCACCACAAGCCCGTTATATTCATCCCAGCGAGGAAGTGGCTCGAGACCCACTATATTTTCGATCGGATTGGTCAAGTAGTCCATGAACGTGGTTGCAGGAAACTGGATATAGCTCTTCCACTTGGGCAATGAACCGTATTGCCCTTCGCCGGCCGCCTTGTACGAGGCTTCATAATACTTCGCGTACTCATTCAATCTGCGCTGTTTGGGTAACGGAAGAAGTGAGGCCACCGTAGTTGAGGCCGTTTGGGCTTCCGCTCGTGAGGTTTTCAGCTGCTCATCATAGGTTTTCGACGCCGTCACCAGCTCGTTCTGCATGGGCCAGCGGATGGACAGCTCTCCTTGATCGAGCGGGCGGAGTAACCTTGTTAGTCGCCCCAGATGTGTGCCATCGAAATCCGACCGAACCAGCAGTCCCGAGGCCACGGCAATATCGTCATTGATCGCCTGCAGGGCCAGCATTTTCATTGGAAGAGTTCTCGCCTGGCTTAACGCGATGCGCCAGGCCTCCATATCCGTCTCCAACCGACTGACACCCTGATCCATGTTTTGGCCGAACCCATCGGCGACATGGAGTTGGTGTGCAAATACCACCGTCCCACAGGGTAAGCTGGCGGGCTTCCCATACCCCCAATCTTCGAAGGGTAGTTTTTGCCACCGCCCGTAGCGAGCAAGCATGCGCTGATGTTCGTTCCCCAACCCTTTGATGGTACCCTGCTGAGACTTGAATTGACCGATGGGATCTGGTCCACGAAACCATTTCTTCATAACCTCGGCCGATGCAGATGGCTGTTCTCCCGTACCCACCGGACTGCCAAAGCACGTCAACGCGGCCTGCCCACCGTCCGTATTCGAACTCGGCGCGCCGCTTCCCTGTTCCGGATCTTGTCCTTCTGCTGCATCTATTCCGAGCAGGAGCAGATACCCATTGTTTTTGGAGTCCGACAAGGTTTGCTGAGGAATGGTTGTGAAACTTTGGAAGGTTTGGGACGGCGGCTCCTCCATAATCACCCATGTCAACGCGACGGCCCCGATGGCCAATGCGACAACCAAGGCAGATACCACCATGAACCCAATTGCGGTAGCTACAATGGAGCGAGTCGTAGAGAAGCATGCGCAAACCAAACCCACCAGGCCGGTGCGGATTGGACTGAAGATGGAGCCAACTGTCCAATTGGATGCGATCTCTGCTGTACGTTGTCTCGTCTCGGTCTTTCTGGAATCTGTGGACGATTCAGAGAGCCTATCAACAGCAGTAACAGGCGAAGAAAACGGCCGATTCGTTTCTTGCGTCTCGGTGGGGATAGGGGACACGGGAGGAAGGGGAGCAGCTTTCGACTCCTCGACAAAGCGAATCGACGCTCCTGCGTCTTGCCATTCTTTCTGCTGCGCTACCGGCTCGCGAATCGGAGTTCTGGGCTCAGTGATCTCCTCCGTGGCTGTCTGATCTTCTAGAGCTGAACTCTCTTCCATTTCCAGCCCGACAGGTGGAGTCGATGGAACTCCTGACTCCGACTGAAGCAGCCTCGGCTCCATGTGCATCGTCTCACTGATGACTTCTTGGGACTGTTGTGGAGCTTGCCGGGGTGGCTCTATAGAATCCTCCTGAGCTGGAGACTCACTACCTGCCGGTGTACATTCCTCTTCTATTCTCAAGACAAAGTCGCCGCTCTCGAGCCGTATTTCGCCCTGGGTAGGTGTCCGCTCTTCACCAAAAGGTTCCTCGGCCGACAATGGCTCGGCGGCATCACCGGCAGGAACCTCCGACACCGATAGCTCCTCCTCTACTAGGGAAACGTGAAGCAAGCCTTGCTGCTCCTCCCCTATCAAGACTGGTTCCTCTTCTTTGGATGGGGCAGGCTGTCCCACATCGAGAACGGCCGAGTCGGCCTCAAGCGAACACGATGAGTCTTGCGGTTGAGGCGATTCAGAATCTTGCACGAGCGAGAATGACTCTTCCGCTGGGGGAGCTGTCTCAAGCTGAGCCGCCCCTGAGCTCTGGGATGCACCCACATCAGCAACCGCATGATCGTTATCAACGTGTTCAGGTGAGTCGAGTGGCTGGATTGTTTCAGAATCTTGAAAGATAGAAAAAGAATCTGGATCATGGGAAGCGGAGGTTGGTACCACCGATTGGTCCGCAAACTCCTCAGCGGTTGCCGCCTTATCTGAGTCGTGTGTGTCATCTGACTGAGCGACAGTGAGACCCGATGTATCCTCTATAGGAGAGTCCACCTGCGCTGGCGGAATTGATACTACCGAGTCTTGCACCTGATCCCATGGCATCGGAGCAATTGATGTTCCAGTTGAGGTGGTATCCTGAACCGTGGACGGCAGACCCGTCTCATGATTCTCTTCAGATTGGTTTCCTGGCGGTAGATCCTGAGAAGTAAGACCTCCTTGGGTTTCAGCTGCAGGCTCATCATTTTCAGGCGAACTCGGTTCAGGTGAAACCGTATTCCCCGAATCTTGATTCCCGAAATTCCATGCTCTACTAAACGTGGCCTCCCAGGAGAATCCTGGTTGCAGCCAAGGCTGGGAGGTTTCACCAAGTCCTAGTCCCGACATTGCCGCATCATCCGAGTCCGAGCGGTTTGCAACAGTCGCCTCTTGAGACTCAGTCTCGACAGGTTGCGAAAGGGTCGTCTCCGTATTTCTCAAATCGGTCGCTTCGACAGTCGGTGGCTCCACGGTCGAGAATGTGAACTCAGGGCCTTTTTCAATCTCCTGGGAAGGTGAAATATTGGTATCAGGAATATCAGCTGCCGTATCACTTGGAGGCGGCGCTGGAACCTCCTCGTTTCCGAGTGCCACTGTTTCCGATCTGCCGGGATCGTCGATGCGATGCTCTCCCCAGGTCTCCCCCGATAGCCTCTCTGGCTCCTGGCTCGTAGCCACATCGCCTCTCGGCACAATCTCATCGGTTTCCCCCTGCGTCACGGGAATCTCTCCGACAGAGTCCGATAGCGCGACTTCTGATAAGGTATGTTCTGGAGCAGTCGACTCGGAAGAACCATTTATGATTGTTTCTGGAAGAACTGTGACAATTTCTTGGTTGTGACTCTCTACCGAGATTTCATTCTGTGCATTGGGAGGCTGCTCTTCCCTTGACTGTGCATACTGTGTGTCTGCAGGCACTGTTTGTTCCTGCGTCGAAGGCTGTTCCTCCCAGGAAACTTCATCCGAAGCGGCCGGGGGAAAAGGCAGTGGTGCAGAGCCAGATGAGGAGGCTACTTCCTGAGGATTCGGAAGTTCCCATGGCATCGGTTCAGTTATGGGTTCAACGTGAGCTGGACCAGCTGACGTTGCTGCAGTCGAATCAGTTGCCGAAGTCGAGGTTGATTCCGAATCTCCGGCAGGCTGGCGAGCCAGTAGATCGCCGGTTTGGGCATCAAAGAATGACGCTAGCCGGAAAGCCACAGGGCTGACCGGAGCCAGATCTCGAATCTTCTTGTAGAGCTGAGACGCCTGCTGGGAATTTTCGGTGTCAGGATCTTCGATCAGGATATCGACGGCCCTGCCGTATTCGGTGACGGCCTCCAGTGTATCTCCCTTCTCCTCATAGATCCGCCCAAGCTTTTCCAAATAGGGAACACACCGATGTGCGGCTGTTAGATACTCCCGGAGTAACGATTCCGCCAGCCAGTAGTCCTGGCGTTGAAAGGCTTCGTCGATGAGTGAGTCAAACGCCTGTCGTGCTGGAATGAGACTCCCAAGGCGGAGATGGAGCGTGGCAAACAGCCTCCTCGCCTCCATATTCCCTGCATCGAGAGTGAGCAGCTCTTTAAGGACTGCAGAGGATCGCGCATACTTGCCCGCATTCATCTGGGTGATGGCTTCTTCAAGAAGGGCACTCTTCTTGCTGTAGCCAACAACACCACGCTTCTGACTACGGACAGTCTGAGTTTTATCTGATTTGCCGGATGATTTTTTAGTCCAACGCACGCTACAACCTTATCAGATAGCCACTCGATGAAGCCCACAGACGGGCCGAACCCCACTCACCACCCCTATGAAGGTCGGAAGCTTGAAAGGAGTGAAACTTGTAAGAATCTTGCAAGCAAAGTGCCGTGCACTGTTCCGTAAAAAATGATACTTTATTGTTATAAATCAATTATTTGGTCAACTAATGGGCCTAAGGGAATGAGCTTCCCGCACTCAATTATGGACAATCCAATGCGCCGATCGACCTCCACAGGTGAGGGTAGTACCTGAATTTAATTCGATGTATCGCTCTGCTCATCTGCAATCCCCGTCCTGTCGGTGCAGAAGGCAAACTCACCGAGGTAGTGCGCAAGCCTCTAGCTGCAAACTCGGTAGTTTTCACACGGCTCGGAAGTCAACCGTGATCCGATTTCGAATATATACCCAGACGGGAGTGATACCACAGACCCTGGGCTCTGCTTACTCAACACCCTTCCGCAACGGAGGCATCGTTGCTCCCCTTCCCAGGACACGGGACCAACCAGATGCTGAATGGGTACAGAGGATTCCCCCGTGGTCTCAGGTATCAGAACACGGCGTACCTCAGCCACAAGACGCCAAGCATGCTCTGATGACAGCACCTCTGGACCGTCTAATACGAGCACGAGAAGTCCCAAGGCACGTACAGGGTCGCCTTTCGCCTCGTTGAGTAATTGTTGAGCGAACACCCAAATCTTATCGTGTACGATCCCGTGATCCACGCCTGCCCTCTTCTTCACATCCCCCCTTCCCTATCGGTCTTTTTGCGGAAGTATTTAACGGCTTTCCGCCTTCTCCTAGACTGAATAATTCCCCCCGCTGATATGCTGAGTTGAAGCTCAGATGGAGAAGTAGGGTACGGGTCTGGCACGACCACCGGCCAGAACGTGTATGACGGTAACCGAAGCTTTGGAACGCCGATCCTCCCGGATTTCATTCAAAAACCTTTATCCTGGTTGTGTCTTTCAATCTCCCTATGGTACCGTCAAATGCACATATCCAAAGATTAGCAACACCACGGAATTACAAGTCCATCGTGCGATACCCATTAAGCTTTGAGCAGTCATCGAGACCTCACGGTCGGCTTCGGCTCGGCTTAGCTGGGTTCGCTCTCCTCTCTTTCGTCCTGTCTCCATTATGTCCTATTGGGTTCTCGCAGGTCTGGGCAGCCCAACCGGTTAAAGTGGCACTCGACTTTAACGACGTGGAGATCCCTGTTTTCGTTCGCTTTATC
The DNA here is from genome assembly GCA_016715825.1 of Nitrospira sp. Lineage (NCBI taxonomy): Bacteria > Pseudomonadati > Nitrospirota > Nitrospiria > Nitrospirales > Nitrospiraceae > Nitrospira > Nitrospira sp. The sequence continues at coordinate 46,918 of JADJXO010000012.1, forward strand.
AGCGAGCTCACCGGGAAAAACTTCGTCTTAGACGAGACAATTAAGAAGCAAGGTGGAAAGATCTCGGTTTTCTCCCCGAGTAAGGTTTCCTCGGAACAGGCGTTCAACATGTTTGTGGCCGCGTTAGAAGCAGCTCGGATGGCTGTGGTCCCCAAAGGCGATAATCTCTACCAAGTTGTACCGATGGGTGATCTTCCGCCGGAACGTGGTGTGTTCGTCTATAAACTCAGACATGCCAATGCAACAGACCTGGCCGCCGTACTGACCAATCTGGTGGCGCGATCGCAGACCGTGGCACAAATCACTCCCGGCACTCGGCCGCCGATCAGGCCTCTGACGGAATTCGAAGCCCCTGTCCAAGTGTTTGCCGATAAGGCAACCAACTCGGTCATCATTAGTTCGACCAAGGTCGCCTGGAGCCATCTCCGATCAGTAATTCATGATTTAGATATCCGGCGTAAACAGGTCTTCGTGGAAGCCGTCATCTTGGAGGTTCAAGTCGACCGGCTGCGACAAATCGGCACTGACCCAGCTCAGGTTCTTGGCGCAGGTAAAGATGGGTTTATACAGGGGATCGGGGGATTTAATCGAGCGCCGGAAGACCTTGCAACCGTGGCCCAGGCAATCAGTGGTGTTGCAGCAGGCGGAGCCAGTGGTGGTGCAACCACGGTGCTAAACACGCTCAATATTCGCGCTTTCATGAACTTGTTGATGAACCTCACGGACACAAATATCCTTTCGACACCTCAAGTCTTAGCCGCGGATAATCAAAAGGCCAAAATCGTTGTCGGAGAAAATCGACCATTTCCGACCGGGCAAGCCCAAGGCATCACGGGTGGAACCCTCGTAACCATTGAACGGAAAGACGTTGGAGTGACATTGGAGTTGACCCCGCAGGTACTTGAAGACGATCTGATTCGGCTCGAAATCAAGCAGGAGATTACAGCTATCGCGGAAAATGTGGCTCAAACGATCGGATCAGGAACAGCAAGCATCCCAGTCGGCCCCACAACCACGAAGCGATCGATGGAAACAACTACGGTTGCCCAAGATCAACAGACCCTCGTGATAGGTGGGCTCGTGCGTGACAATATTACCCTCAGTGAGAGAAAAGTTCCTCTGTTGGGTGACATCCCTTGGCTTGGATGGTTTTTTAAATCTCAAAGTCGTCAAGTTGAGAAGCTCAACCTCCTTGTCTTTCTCACTCCACATCTCGTTCGAGATGAGGCTGATATGATCGAGTTGAACGCGCGAAAGGCCAAGGATGTCAATTCGCTCCAGCGTGATAACCGTATTGAAGAGCCCACCAAACTTAAACAGGATATCCTAGAGCGATTAGAGCTCCCCTCGACTGTCCCTCCTCCCCCACCTGACGCAACTAACGTCAGGCCCTAACATACTCCGGGCAACGAAAGTCAGCCTAAAAAACCTAGCGAGCGTCCTCCACAACCAGGAGGTGGTATGCCAGCGGCCCCTCCTATGAGGAATGGCACCATGTCCACCGCCTGTATAAACTCCGAGTCTACGGAGGGCCTAGGAATGATAGATACAACGGTCAATTGGCGAATCCATCGTCGGCTTCCCGTGGCATATCCTGTGATATTTGGAGGCGCCCCGTTTGTGGGGGAAGGCGTCGTTTCCAACCTTTCTCTTTCCGGTTGTTCTGTGACCTGTGAGTGGACGGTTCTCACAGGAAGCTACGTGAAGCTGAGCGTTATCTTGCCAGACCCCACATCCTCTCTGTTCATCGAATTGGGGAAGATCCGTTGGGTTCACAAAAATACTTTCGGTGTTGAGTTTATTCGACTACCAGCGATCACCCGACATCGATTGGATCGAGTGGTATCTGAACAATTCCCTCTCGAGCTAAACCTGATTCCCGCATCAGTCTGATGCGCGAAATCAACCGTCGTTTTTGACCCTGTTGGATTTTCACTTGCCGTAACAGATAGGACAGGAAGAAGGGATCGGTCAATTGGTGGGTTGAGCTTGATCGCCTCAAAGAGACTAGACGTTAAACCTAAAGTACACAATATCTGCTTCTTTGATGACGTAGTCTTTGCCTTCTAGTCGGAAAAGCCCCTTTTCCTTCACTTTCGCTTCAGATCCACATGCCAGCAAATCATTGTAGTGATAGACTTCGGCACGGATGAAGCCGCGTTCCATATCGGAGTGGATTTTCCCTGCCGCTTGTGGGGCCTTGGTGTCTCTGGGTATCGGCCAGGCACGAGATTCAGTCTCTCCGGCGGTAAAGAAAGTAACCAGATCCAGCAAGGTATAGGCTTCGCGCGTCAGTCGGAGAAGGCCGGATTCCGTCAAACCCATTTCTTTGAGAAAATCGACTCGCTCGGTCTCGGCCAACGACGATAGCTCTGCTTCGAGTTGCCCACAAATGGTAACGACTCTTGCTCTTCGTTTGGCTGCAAACTCGCACACAGTTTGGACCATGGCTTCATCGGCACTTCTACCTTCGGACACGTTGGCAACAAAAAGAACTGGCTTAGCCGAGAGCAACTGACATTCGTTGAGAATCACCCGTTCTTCCGTCGAGTATTCCCGGTTGCCTAACCACTCGCCTTTGTCGAGCCACCCGATGAGCTTGGCGAGAAACTCCACTTCAAACGCGGCCTTCTTATCCCCGGCCCTAACTTTCTTTTCAGTTTTCTGCCTCCGTCGATCGAGCGTCTCCAGATCGGACAACATGAGCTCGGTTTCGATCACGCCGATGTCACGGAGGGGATCAATTCCCCCACTGACATGGACGACATCTGTCCCTTGGAAACAACGAACCACATGAAGCAACGCATCCACTTCACGGATATGTCCGAGAAATTGATTCCCCAGCCCTTCCCCCTTGCTGGCCCCTTCAACCAATCCAGCGATGTCTCTCACTTCCAATGTGCTATAGGTGGTCTTTTTCGAAGTAAAGGTTTGAGTCAGTTTGACCAGGCGAGGGTCAGGCACTAGCACAATTCCCATGTTTGGATCGACGGTGGCGAACGGATAGTTGGCCGCCAGGGCACCTCCGCCTGTCAATGCATTGAATACGGTCGTCTTGCCAACATTCGGGAGACCGATCATACCGCAACACAAACCCATTAGGTCTTATCCTCTCTTTCGTCAACCACCTTTTCTCTGACATGAAACTGATTCATGGTTGCCTCTGGCCCACGATGAATTAAACTTTCGAGCACATCGACGGCTCGCTCCAAACACGGATCAATGACGGCTCTCTCATCCTTCGTCACAGGTTGTAAGACAAAGTCGGCGGTGTCCTGACCGGGAGCAGGCCGTCCGATCCCGATCTTCACCCGTACGAATTGTGGGGTCCCGAACGCTTCGATGATGGATTTGATTCCGTTATGACCACCGTGACCGCCAGCGAGTTTGATACGGACCCGCCCTGGCTCTAAATCGAGATCGTCATGCACGACAATGAGCTCGCCCAGCGACAGCGAGAATTCTCGTAGGAGGCCTTTCAGCGGAGGGCCGGTCACGTTCATCCAATCGAGCAGGCCTGCCAGCTCGACGAGTTCTCTTCCGAGTCGCCCGGCCCCTCGTAGGCCGGAGCCTCGTGCTGAGAGGTGAATGGACCATCGAGCGGCAGCCCGTTCGATGACCCACATGCCGGCATTGTGGCGTGTCTGAGCGTATGCTTTCCCCGGATTGCCCAGTCCAACCAGAAGATGCAACGTTACTTCTTCTTTTCAGCTTCTTTCTTGTCACCGCCCTTGGTATCAGCGGCAGGCGCTGCTGCACTGGTTTTAGCGGCCGCCCCGGATTTGGCGGCATCCGCCCCTTCAGCACCAGCAACTCCTTCCTTGCCCTTTGCCAGAACTTCTGGCTCCCCTGCTGCGCCCGGTGTGCTCGAGAGTAAGGCTTCGAGTTTGGCATCCGTCATCGGCGCGGCCACACTCACGACCATTTGGTCGGGCTCATCCATGAATCGGACCCCTTCAAGCGCTACGAGTTCCTTCACATGGATGCCAGTACCAATAGTCAACGCAGAGGCATCGACTTCAACCAGGTCAGGCAGAACTGCAGGAAGACATTCAACATGCACGTCGCGCATGTTGTGGTGCAAAACACCACCTTCCTTCACACCTGCAGGAACGGAACCAACCACTTTGATCGGGACTTTTACACGAATCGGCTTGGCCATGGAAATTTCAAAGAGATCCGCATGCAGCAAAGCCCCGGTCACCGGGTCCACTTGATAGTCACGCAAGAGTGCCGTGCGATTCGGGTTGGACTTGGCACCGTCGACAGTGAGCGAAATCAACGCGGTACTGCCCGCATGGGACTTTAGAATTTTTTCTAATTCTTTAGGTTGTACGGTCAGCAAGAGACAATCCCCTTGGCCGTACAGCACAGCCGGTATTTTCCCCGCCCGGCGCATCGACCGTGCCGCCCCTTTACCCGTTCCTTCTCTCATTGCTACCGTCAAATCGAATTTCATGTGATTCCTCCGTCTCCTCGACTGCTGACGCCATATCCAATACAGACTTACCTAGGCAAATAGTGAACTCACGGACTCATCTTCGTGAATGCGCCTGATGGCTTCACCCAGCAGAGGCGCGACCGACAATTGATGCAACTTCGGACACACCAGCTCCTTCCCTCGCATCGGGATGGTGTTGGTGATCACTACTTCGGAAAGGCTCGACGCTTGTAAGCGATCGAGCGCTGGACCTGATAGCACCGCATGGGTACAGGCCGTAATCACCTCTCTGGCCCCATGATCAAGGCAGGCCTGAGCACCCTGAACAATCGTACCTGCCGTATCGATCATGTCATCCAGAAGCAATACGCTCTTGCCTTGCACGTCACCGATAATATTCATGATCTGGGCCTGATTCGGACCTTCGCGCCGCTTATCAATAATCGCTAAGTTGGCTTGAAGACGCTTCGCGAACGCCCGTGCCCGTTCCACACCACCCGCATCGGGCGAGACAACAACCAAGTCCGGAATTTGTTTCTTGACAATGTAGTCCAACAGAACAGGTAGCGCATACAAATGATCGACCGGCACATTGAAAAACCCTTGGATTTGTCCAGCATGAAGATCCATCGACAATACACGATCAGCTCCAGCTGTGGTGATCAAATCTGCGACTAACTTCGCGGTAATTGGAACACGAGGTTGATCTTTTCGGTCCTGACGAGCATATCCGAAATAGGGGATGACAGCAGTGATACGGTTGGCCGACGAACGTTTCAACGCATCGACAATGATCAACAATTCCATCAACGAATCGTTCACCGGCTGACAGCACGACTGGACCACGAACACATCGGCCCCGCGCACATTTTCATCGATCTTGACCCTGACCTCTCCGTCGCTGAATGAGGAGACGGTCGCCTCACCCAGCTTCTGCCCCAGATACGCGCAAATTTCATGGGCAAGCGCAAGATTTGCGTTGCCAGAGAAAACTTTCAGTTCTCTATTCATGACAACTTCCGTGAACTACAGACCAGTCATTTGTGTAACGTGCTGGATTCTCTAGTGGTTCTTGTGCGGTGAGCGACCGTGGCTTTGGGAAGCCTTTGTCTCTCGTTTGCTGCACACACTACTGAGGAAGCCACTCAAAGAGTGAAAATGTATCGGAAATCCTGGGCTCCTGTCAACAAACAGCCAGCTGGCAGCTCGGCACCGATCGGCTATGAACCGGTGCAGGTTTCCGCCACAAAGACTTTGAACGTCTGTTCATTCAAAAAGCAGACTTGGGCAGAACGAGCTCCGGCCTCGGTAGAAAAGACACCAAATACGGTCGCTCCACTGCCGGAAAGTAGCGCACCCTCAGCCCCTTGAGTTATGAGCTGCTGCTTGATATCACGGAGGAGTGGGTAGGCCTTGAATACCGGTATCTCAAAGTCATTCTCCGCTATTTCCAGCACCTGTTTCCAGTTGAGCTCGGGAGAGGTCTCCAGCGCCATGTGTGAACGAGACACCGGAACCACACAGGTTCGGCTCTCCGAGAGTTGCTGATACGCCCATTTGGTCTCGATTGGGAAACCCGGGTTGACCAAAACGACCCATCGCCTATCCATGATGCGGACCGGCATTACTTGTTCTCCTCGTCCAGCCACCGTCGCGGAGGGAGCGAACGAGAAGAACGGTACATCGCTTCCCAGCGTTTGCCCAACTTGCGCCATCAGTTCTTTCGGCCACCTCAACCCCAAGATCCGATTCAGCCCCAGGATCGTAGCCGCTGCATCGCTGCTGCCTCCACCGAGGCCGGCCCCCATCGGGATTCGCTTGGTGAGGACAATATCCAATCCCACGACTTGTCTGCTCCGCTCAAGAACCGCTGCTGCCGCACGAGACACAAGGTTGGAACGATCCGTCTTCAATGACGGATCGTCACAGCACAGGTTGATGGCTGAGTGGCTATGATTGATGGAAATTGAAAGCTCGTCTTCTAATTTTACAGTTTGCATCAGGGACCACAGGTTGTGGTAGCCATCCGGTCGACGGTCGAGAATACGGAGGACGAGGTTAATCTTGGCAGGTGCGGAAACGGTAACGTGGGCTGGCGGAACACCAGCGTCAGGAGTAGGGCTAGTCACGACCTCCTTTTATAGCATACTTTTCCAGACGATACCGAAACGATCTCGTGTTCAGACGGAGCATGCGGGCAGCTTTCTTTTTGACCCATTTTGATCGCTCCAGCGCTTTGAGTAACAGGTCCTTCTCAATACCGTTGATCAGACCTTCAAGATCCACTCCTTCGTCAGTCAGATCGAGCGGCATGACGGACGCTTGCGATGGCGTCGTGGGCCGGTGGAGCCATCCGCGCACGTCAACCTCGGCAACCGGCCCTTCAGTGGAAAAAGCGACCACGCGTTCGATCAAATTCTCCAGCTCTCGAACATTGCCCCGCCATTCGTGTTCTAGGAGCACGTGCATGGCCTCTGCGCTGATGACAGGCCTAGACTTACCGCTCTCCTTTGAAAATCTGTCGAGAAAGTGATTGACCAGCAGTGGAATATCGCCGGTTCGCATCCGCAACGGAGGGAGCCGGATAGGAATCACGTCCAGTCGGTAGTAGAGATCCTCCCGGAATGACCCATCCGCGACCGCTTTTTCCAAATCTTTATTCGTCGCCGCAACAATGCGCACATCGACCTTGATGTCCTGATTGCCGCCCACTCGTCGAAATTCACGTTCTTGGATGACCCGCAACAGCTTCACTTGAATCGTGGGAGTCGTATCGCCAATCTCGTCAAGAAAGATGGTACCCCCATCCGCGATTTCGAACAGGCCCGCTTTGTTGGAGATGGCTCCTGTGAACGATCCCTTCATATGCCCGAACAGCTCGCTTTCCAGCAGAGTTTCAGGCACCGCGCTACAATTCACAGCCACAAACGGAAGGGTACTTCTCACGCTGTTGTAGTGAATGGCGCGTGCGACTAATTCTTTTCCCGTGCCACTTTCACCACAAATCAACACATTGCTTTTGGAATCGGCGACTTTACGCACAACGTCGAAGACCTTCTGCATCGCCTCGCTTTGGCCCACCAACTGTGCAAAGGAGGATTGACTGGCCATTTCACGCTTCAGCAGTATGTTTTCGGTCGTAAGCCGTCGTTTTTCTAATGCGTTCCGGATGATCAGCTGAACCTCATCGACCTGGAACGGTTTCGTCAAATAATCATAGGCACCATGCTTCATCGCTTCGACGGCAGAATCGGCCGTCGCAAACGCCGTGATGATGAGAACAACGGTCTCCGGCGAGGCAGATTTCACCGCTTTGAGCACCTCCATCCCATCGATCTTGGGCATCCGGAGATCGGTAATCACGAGATCAAAAATCTCTTTCTGTACGAGCTCGATCGCTTTCTCTCCATCCGTCACGCTGGTGACGGAGTACCCCGCCCGCTTGAGCATGATGCTCAAAACTTCACGCAAGCTTGGTTCGTCATCGACGACTAGGATCTTTTCCACGGTTCCCTACCTTCATGCCATAGACGTACCCCAGCATCCGCCGTGCGAGGCAGACACACTCCGAATGTTGTCCCCCGACCTTCTTGGCTCTCTACTTTGATCCACCCTCCATGAAGGTCGACAATACGATGCACGGCCGCCAACCCTAATCCGGATCCTCGTTGCTTGGTGGTAAAGAAGGGAAGAAAGATTTTGTTGAGAGTGTTCTTTGGAATCCCTTCGCCGGTGTCATGAAATGAGACTTCAATCACGTCGACCTTGTCCCCTCCGACATCGACTGTTCTCCGTCCAGCTGTGATCGAGAGCTCGCCTCCGGATGGCATGGCGTCGAACGCATTGACCGCCAAGTTCCAGAACACCTGTTTCATTTGATCCTGATCAACCTGGGCCCACAATGCCTCGGCACAGGGGACGGCCCTAATAGAAATACCCCTGCGACTCCCTGCTTCATGTTGTACCAGATCGAGGGTCTCAGCAAGGACTTTGTTTAAATCGTGCTCCGCTAGATTGAGTGCTGGCGGTCTCGCATACTGAAGAAACTCGGTGATAATCGCATCCAACCTCGTCGCTTCCCGAATGGCGATGTCCATCAATCGCTGACTGGTCTCATCCGCCTGGAGATCCTTTCCGAGCATTTGCATCGCGCCAGCAAGCGCACCTAGCGGGTTGCGAATTTCATGCGCCATGCCTGCCGACATTTCCCCTAGGCTGGCAAGCCATTGTTTGCGACGCATTTCCTCTTCCAGATCACGTATCTGTGTAAGATCTTTGAACACTCCCACCAATCCTTTTTGCTCCCCTTGTTCGTGCAACGGTCCGAGTGTCATCCCCAAGATCAATCGATTGCCGTCAGACCGCTTGCACTCCACGTCAAATCGTGTATTGACCGAAACATCAGGCGTATGATCATGGTCTAACTGACTGGGATGCCAATCAAACACCTCTCGCCAAGGACGACCCTGGACTTGTCCAAAATCATAGCCGGTGGCCTCCTGTGCGGCAGGATTGAACGACGTAATCCGACCATTTTCATCCGTCGTGAACACCCCGCTGCTGATACTGTGCACGATATTTTCGTGGAAGGCCCGTAGGCGGCTCAACCCTTGTTCTTTTTCATGCAGTGATCGATCGGCCTGTCCAAGTTGATCGGCAAGCGCACCGCTTAAAAACCAACGACCAAAAATGCCAAGCTATAGACCCCGAAGGCCTGAAGCGTTTCCAGCAGCACCAAGTCGAGTATGCGGCAGCCATCCCCATACCTCAGCCAGTCCATAGAGCTGTACATTCGTTAAAATCCCAAATAGGATGATGCAGAGACTCGCCGTGAGTAAGCCCACACGCCGCCGTGGGACAAGGCTGGCGACCGTCACGCTGATGACATACAGGACAGCAAACGGACTTTCGATTCCGCCCGTCCGTGCGATTAAGATCGTCTCGAGCAAGAAATCGATCACGATCTGAGCCCACGCAAATTGGACCAGGATCTCCGAATTGGTCAGCTTCCTGATCGCAAGCGCATAGACAATGGTCACCGCATAGGTGAACACAATCAAGGCATAGAACGTCTCGACCCGCTCACCTTTGGTTACCTGGAAGGCGAGGGAGAGTCCCAATAGCAAAGTCACAATGACGACTCGCCACCCCATCAACCAATAGATTCTGGTTTTGATATCCCCCACGGCATCCGACTCCAGCTAGCTGCTAGGTTCGATCCTTCTCATGAGCGGCTTCCACTTTCAGTGGTGCCATCAAGCGGACGCATGTCGAGGAAGGAGGCTGATTGATACTTGATAGACGCAGAAATCACTACGAAGTGGACGGCTTGGCCATCCCGTTTAAGCAGTTCGCCAAGCCGCCTCTCAGACGTGAGTTGACACTCGGCTACCCGATTGCATTTGCCATCGAAAAAATCGGCAGATACATCGCGACGACGATGAAGCCGACCGTCGTACCCAAAAACACCATCATCATGGGCTCCAAGAGCGCGGTGAGATTCCCGACCGCCTCATCGACTTCATCTTCGTAGAAATCCGCAATCTTCCCGAGCATGGTATCCAACGCACCGGTCGACTCTCCGACCGAAATCATATGGGTGACCATCTTGGGGAACGTCCCGCTTTTCGCAAGCGGATCCGAGATTGTTTTCCCTCCACTGATACTGACTTTGGCATCAAGCAGAGCCCCTTCCACCACCTTGTTGCCTGAGGTTTTTGCGCAAATCGTGAGAGCGTCCAAGAGCGGAACGCCACTCGCCAGCAAGGTCCCCAATGTTCGCGTGAACTTCGCGACTGACGCTTTTCTGATAAGGTCTCCAAACACCGGCAACTTCAGCACGAACTTATCAATCGCCAGCCTCCCTTGTGGAGTTGCGTAGTATTTCTTGATGCCCATGACCGAGCCCACAATAACACCCAGGATGATGTACCAGTTTCCTTGCACGAAGTTACTCATATCGATGACGAGCTGTGTCGGCGCCGGCAACGCCATCTTTCCTCCTGACAATTCTTTGAACATCTTCTCGAAGACAGGGATCACCCAGATCATGAGGACCGTGATCACAATCGCGGCGATCCCGACGATGGCCGCAGGATAGACCATGGCGCTCTTGATTTGCCCCTTGAGCTTCATCGCCTTTTCAATATGTTTAGAAAGCCGAGCCAGAATGGTATCGAGCAACCCTCCGACCTCACCGGCATGCACCATATTGACGTACAAGTCATCGAAGATTTTGGGATGTTTTCGGAGTGCGTCAGAAAAGGTTGCGCCTCCCTCCACATGAACTCGAATCTCACCCACGGATTTTCTCAATGCTGCGTTTTCTGATTGTGTGGAGAGAATTTCCAGACACTGAATCAGTGGTAGTCCGGCGTTGATCATCGTCCCAAACTGTCGTGTAAAGACGACAAGGTCTTTTTCGCCCACGCCGCTGCCGAAACTGAGGCTGAATCCTTCCTTGGCGGCCTTTTCCTCAAGACTGGTCACGACCACACTTTGCTTGCGCAATTGCTCAACAGCCTCATCGCGTGACTTGGCGACGAGCTCACCTTTTTTCACCGCACCCGACCTACTCCGTCCAACGTATGCAAACGTGGCCATAGCGTGTGTGTCCTGTTGTGGCTTCCTTGAGCCGTTGATGGAAATTGCCTAGGTCTACGAAGTGAGTCTACTGGGGGGTCGAAAACCTGTCAAAAACTATTGAATTATTTACACGCACGGCATCACGAACATGTCGCGACTACAGTCGCTAGGCAGGCGGAGACGCGGCGTTGGTGTCGCGAAACCCTCGATAGAGATAATGTAGGCCTGAGGCAAGGGTGAAGCCGACCACCAGCATGAGCAATGGCGTGAGCCTGGCAAGATCAATCCCGCGCCACGTTAAAAGAACCACCAGAAGAACGTAGCTCAATTGCAGGAGAGTCGTGCCTTTTCCGAGAAACGTCGGCTTAACGTTGATCGGGGTATTGGTGACATGGGCTACCGCCGTACCCAGCAGCAGTATTAAGTCCCGGCTGACGACAAGGATCACAAGCCATGAGGGAATCAGGTGCAACACGGCAAGTGAAATAAAGCTCGAGGTCAGGAGGACTTTGTCCGCCAGAGGATCGAGTAGTGTGCCCAATCTCGTGCGCTGATTGAGTTTACGTGCAAGGTGCCCATCGATCGCATCCGTCAGGCCTGCCGTGAGAAGAATCGCCAGAGCATACCCCATAGGCCCCATAGGGTCATAAATACGATAAAGACCGGGACCAGGAGAATACGGAGAATCGTGAGACTATTGGGGATGTTCATACGGCGAGGTTAGACAGGTCTTCACTTGGATCCGGTGAAAAGGGGCAAATCATAGTAATCAACGTCACTGTTGTCAACGAGTTGCAGGGATCGTGTAGCTAGCACATCATCTGTCCGCTTTTTTGTAGCACGTGATCTGTCCGGTTTAGGTGCGCCCTCAAGGAGGCCATCATGACACGGGCGACAGGCCTACAGGAGGTGAGACGGATGCGATTTGAAGAGCTGTACGAGCGGCGATAACGGCGAGAACTCATGATGCGGGAAGCCGCAGAGATCTTGCGGGTGACCGAGCGGACGTTTCGCCGCGGGAGTACCCGCTATGAAACCGACGGGGTGGCGGGATTGGAGGATCAGCGGCTCGGGCGGGCTTCAGCGCGCGCGGTTCCGGTCGACGAGGTGCTGCAGATGGTCACACTGTATGAGAGCCGCTACACCGGCTGGACCGTGAAGCACGTCCATGAGCACTGGCAACAAGAGCATGGCGGGACGCGCCCCTAGACGTGGACGAAGAAGAAGCTCCACGCGGCGGGCCAGGTTGCCCGTGCCCCTCGCCGTGGGGCGCATCGCAAGAAGCGGCCTCGCAAACCGTTGCCCGGCATGATGCTCCATGACCTCGGTTGTCAATAGTGGACGCCATGAATGACAGCCTCCACCGCCGGTTGTTGACGGGCCCACTGCTGGGCAAACGCCACTGGCGAGCGATTCCCGAGGCGTGAGTGCCGCCGCTGTCGGTTATAGAAGATCTCGATGTACTCCGCGATCTCGCGCCGTGCTTGCCTGCGGGTCTCGTAGCGCCGGTGATGCACCAGTTCGTTCTTCAGCGTGCCCCAAAAACTTTCCATCGGAGCATTATCGTAGCAGTTGCCTCGCCGACTCATGGACGCGGTCATACCACATTGGCGGACCTGATCTTGATAGGCCTGGGCACAATACTGGGCGGATTCAACCGGTCGACGCAACACCTTTGATTGAGGAGGTGTTTATGGGGCGACCTGCGGGATGGATGCAACAGTTGACGGGGCGAGGCGCGATGCGCTCACCGGGTGCCCCGTCGCATCGCAATGAGATGGAGCGGCGATTTTGGATGGAGGTCGCGACTGGGGTTACGAGCGAGGAAGCTGCCGAGACGATTGGTGTGTCTCCGGCGGTGGGAACGCGCTGGTTCCGCCATCGTGGCGGCATGCCATTGTCCATGGCGACACCGGGGTCCGGACGGTATTTGTCGTTCGCGGAGCGCGAAGAGATCGGGCTGCTGCGGGCTCAAGACGTCAGCGTGCGGGAGATCGCTCGCCGTACTGGGCGCTCCCCCTCAACGGTCTCACGCGAGCTGACACGCAACGCGGCAACTCGTGGTGGCCAACTCGAGTATCGGGCTTCGGTCGCGCAGTGGAAGGCAGAGATGGTGGCCAGAAGGCCGAAGCCGGCAAAGCTTGTGATTCACCAGCAGCTGCGTCACTATGTGCAAGATCGCCTGGAAGGCAAGATCCGTGACGCGGCTGGACGTGAGATGGCTGGCCCTCGACCGGCACCGTTTAAGGGGCGGAACACGCCTCATCGCGGCGACCGTAAATGGGTCACGGGCTGGTCGCCAGAGCAGATTGCCCGCCGGCTGCAGGTCGACTTCCCGAACGATGAATCGATGCGAATCTCTCACGAAGCCATTTACCAGGCGTTGTACATTCAAGGCAGAGGCGCTCTCAAACGCGAGTTGGTGAGCTGCCTTCGTACCGGGCGGGCGTTGCGCGTGCCACGGGCCAGAGCACAGGCCAAGGCGTGGGCGCACGTCAGCGAGGAGGTCATGATCTCCAGCCGTCCTGCAGAGGCGCAAGACCGCGCCGTGCCTGGGCATTGGGAGGGGGACCTGATCATCGGCCTGAACCGGTCTGCGATCGGGACGCTGGTGGAGCGATCAAGCCGCTTCACCATGCTGGTTCACCTGCCTCGCGAGAAGGGCTATGGGCTGATCCCCCGCACGAAGAACGGCCCCGCGCTGGCTGGCTACGGAGCCATCACCATGGCCAATGCGCTCAAGCGAACGGTGACAACCCTGCCTGCCCAGCTGTGGCAATCATTGACGTGGGATCGTGGCAAAGAACTATCCGATCACGCCCGGTTCACCGTCGAGTCAGGGGTGAATGTCTTCTTTGCTGACCCTCATAGTCCATGGCAGCGCGGCACAAACGAGAACACGAACGGACTTCTGCGCCAATACTTCCCCAAGGGCACCGACCTGTCTCGGTGGAGTGACCAAGAAATCCAGGCCGTAGCCCACACGCTCAACACCAGACCGCGGAAGACGCTTGGTTGGCAGACACCAGCCGAAGCCCTCAACAAGTACCTACAAGTCGGCGGACAACCCAGTGTTGCGTCGACCGGTTGAATCCGCCCTGTGAGCCACGATCGGAGTGGTGGATCAGTCCCGGGTGTGGGCGCTTTGCCCATACCGCCGCGCCCAGCGCCTGGCTCACCAACTCCGTCGTCATCCGAGCCCCCATCGCATGTCCGACGACCTCGCAGGTGAACAAATCCTTGATGCCCGCGAGATACAGCCAGCCTTCCGCGGTCGGCACGTACGTGATGTCGGTCACCCAGGTCTCGTTCGGTCGTGTGGCGGCAACGGTCTGCGCCAATACGTTGTCCGCGACCGGCAGCGCATGCGTCGAATCCGTGGTCGTCGTGAACCGGCGGACCTGGGTACAGCGCAGGCCCAGTTTCTTCCGCAGTCGCTTGATGCGGCCGATCCCAGCGGGGAACCCGTCGGCATGCAATTCGGCTTGAAGCCGTTCCGGGCCGTACGTCTGACGGGTGCGCACATGGGCGGCTGGATCGCCACTTCCAGCCGCGCATTCTCCTGATCGCGTTTCGACGGCCGCCGATACTGCCAGGCATAGTAGCCGCTTCGAGACACCTCCAGCACCCGGCACAACAGACTCAGCGGATAGTGGGCACGCAGCGTCCTCATCAGCGCGTACCGGGCAGCTGCGCCTTCGCAAAGTACGCGGTGGCTTTTTTTAAGATGTCGCGCTCCATCCGTGCTTCCGCAAGATCACGTTTGAGCCGGGACAGCTCTGCTTCTAGCTCCGTCACGGGCCGTCGGCTCGCGCCCACTGTCGCAAGCTGGCCGTGCCGAGCCTGCCTGACCCAGTTCTTGAGCGTTTTGCCCGACATGCTCAGGCGCCTGGCTGCCTCCCGGAATCGTCACCTGCTGTTCCAGGACTAGCCGCACGGCCTGCTCTCCGAACTCCTTCGTATACTGCTGCCGCGGTATCTGTTCCATCTCACACCTCCAGACCTCTGATTGTAGGTTGAAGGCGTCCACTTTTTCGAGCCTAGCTCACCATCAAGATGGCTCGACCCATGAATGGGTGCCGGGCTCCCAGTGGGATCTCATTGTGACGATGGATGATGCGACGAATGTGCTCTACTCGGCCTTCTTCGTCGAGGAAGAAGGGACCATGAGTAGCTTCCACGGTCTGCGGGAGGTCATTGAGGCGCAGGGGCTGTTTAGTTCGCTCTATGTCGATCGCGGCGCGCATTATTGGTACACCGCCGAAGCTGGAGGCAAGGTGGACAAGGCGCGCTGACGCAGGTGCATCGGGCCTTGCAGCAATTGGGCATCACGCTGATTGCCGCCTATTCGCCGGAAGCGCGGGGCCGGTCAGAGTGCGCCTTCCGCACGTTGCAAAATCGGCTGCCCAAAGAGCTGGCGTTAGCCGGGATCACGGACATGGCGGCGGCCAATGTGTGGCTCCGTACCCAATTCGTCCCGGCCTACAACCAGCGGTTTGCGGTCCCTGCCACAAAACCCGACACCGCGTTTGCACCCTGGGTGGAGCCAATCTGGCCGATGTGCTCTGCGTGCAGGAGGACCGCGTCGTCCCCAACGACAATACGGTGCGGTATCACGGCCGGAGTCCAATGCCCGCCTGACTCGCATCGATTCCACTATGTGAAGGCAACCGTGCGAGTCCACGAGTATCCGGATGGGACCTTGGCGGTGTTCCATGGCCCTCGGTGCTTGGCGCGTTAGGATACGGAGGGGCAACTGATCGACCCCGAGGGTGAGTCCGGGCACCAGAAGGGCTCGACCATTCGGTCACGCGACCGTCCGATCGTCGTTCCTCGGGCAACTGTGCACGAAAGAATGTCGGCACGGGGCTGAGAACCAGGGAGCGGCAACACCGGACAGATCCTGTGCTACATACACCGGACAACTTAACTTGCTATCTACACGAGTTGCAGGGATCGATGACCCGCTCTTATAATATGCGGATTCTTGTTATTAACCGCTCTAAAGAGGACGGTCATCGATATGAGTACGTTGCCGCTGATGTTCAAGAAGGAAGGATTGGTCGAGAAGCACCAGGTTGAAGGGGTAGATCCGAGCGACCGCTATTTCAACCGCATGATACTCGTGAATCGGACAACGGCGGGGTATTCGGCCAAGGTGATGTATGAAGCCCTCATTGTTGAAAGCCGATCGCACCAGACCATCGCCGCAGCGGTGAAAGAGCTCGTGGGAAAACTTCAGGAGTCAGGGTTCAGTCGTTTACGGACTAGGGCTAATTTCAAGGGGACACGCTATCTCGCTGAGAAGGAGACGTGGATCGACTACCCAGACCTGCCTTGACCGGAGCTTACGAATTCGCGATACACTAAGTCATGGATCAGCGGTCGAAAACCCCTGATCGCGTCGTTTTTTCTTGTTGGATGCACCCGATTCGAAAGCAGCACGACCTCGAACTCCGCCTCCGGATCTATCCAGACTGACGTTCCCGTGTAGCCCAGGTGGCCAAACGATCGAGCCGAAAAATATTGTCCCGACGACGACGGTACTGATGGCGTATCCCAACCAAGAGCCCAGCTGGAGGAGCCTTCTTGATTCTGTCGTCTGGTGAATTCCCGCACAAGATCCTGATCAAGGAGGGAGGTGCGCCCATGATAGGCCTGCATCCACATACCGGTCATCGCCAAGACGGCGCCAGCCGTCCCGAATAACCCCGCATGACCGGCCTCGCCACCCAATGCCGCAGCATTCTCATCATGCACTTCTCCATGGAGAACTCGGCCTCGCCATGGATCCACCTCTGTCGGCGCGACACCACCACCCTGTTTCGTCTTCGCTTCTAGAAACTCCGCTACCCGTTCCGGCAACACGAAGGCCAGCCTCGGTTCACTCAATGATGCCAGGACACGCTCCTTAAAAAACACACTCAGTGACTGTCCGCCGCAGCGCTCAATGATGAAACCAAGCAACATGAACCCTAGATCACTATAGAGACTGCGTGTGCCTCGTTCATACACCAACGCTTCAGATTGAATGAAGCGAAGCATGGACTGCTTTGCAACCACCCGCTCTCGGTTTGACGCAGGAACGCGTCCATCTGCACTGAGCCCCTCGTAATATCCGCGCCATCCAGGTAAGCCTGAGGTATGAGTCAGAAGGTGACGAAGCGTGGCCGAACCGATCGGAGTATCGGCGCATTCCGGAAGATACTCGGCCACCGGATCGTCCAATCGACAGCGACCGTTCTGGACCAGAATCGCTAGAGATGTCACCGTCGCCAAGGGCTTGGTCAATGATGCGAGATCATAGGTCGTGGAAGGGGTAACGGACGGCCCTTGTGGAACCGCCGAAAGCCGGCCGGTAGAAAAGTCCACGACCGGACGGCCCTTGTGCTGCACGGCCAACACTGCCCCGGGAAACACTCCCTCGATAACGGCTCGGTCGAGCGCTGATTGAACAGTTCGCAGATCAGACATGAAGATGATGGCTATGCCCACAGACGCGATCGACTTGATTACCTCCCGTCCATCAGCCCTGCCATCCAATATCGCGCTTACCGAGCAGGGGTTGACTCACCTTCCATCTTTTCCTCACGGATGGTGTTATGGTCCTGGTAGGCTTCACTGGCCTCGACGTCCAACATCCGCTCAAACGTATTGAGTGTCGCGCGCATTCGTTCCACCATGAGCAACCGTTGCTTTTGCAGGACGGCAAGGTCTCGCTGCGTGTTTCCCAGTTCGGCACGCGCCTGTCGAAACAGCTCACCGGCTTTCAACTCTGCTTCTTTGACGATCAGATCGGCATCTCGTTGAGCGCTTCGCTTGACGTCGTCCGCCAACGACTGTGCCGACACCAGCGTATTGGATAACGTCACCTCGGTTCGCTTGAGCTCCGACACTTGCTGCTCAAGCGAGTCAATACGGTCACGCAACGTCGCATTGTCACGATTCAAGAACTCGACCGTTTGCGAGATGTCCTCAAGAAAGCGGTTGACCTCATCACGGTCATAGCCACGAAGTTTGACCTGAAAAACCATCTGCTGAATATCGAGTGGTGTAATCTTCATGGCATCCTCCCCAATATGAACTCAGTTCATTCGTAACGCGGCATCCTTAATCGACTGGACGACGGCGATCTGCAGGAACCAGATCGCTGCGATAGCAATCAGTGGTGACAGGTCGATCCCCATCCCCAAGCTGAGTCGCCGTCGGATCGGCGAGAGCACAGGTTCCGTTGCACGGCCCAAGAATTGAACGATAGGATTCCACGGATCCGGGTTCACCCACGAGATGAGTGCCCGCGCAATAATAATCCAGCTATAAAAGGTCAATAAATAGTCTAACACTGTCGCCAGGCCCAACAAGGTATTTCCCATTACAAACATCAGCCTCCGAGCTCCTTGGAACGTTTCGTCGCAGTTTCAATCGCATCGATGAGTACGGCTCGAACCCCTCCCTGTTCCAAGCGATGCAGACCGGCCATGGTCGTTCCACCGGGAGAGGTCACTTGATCCTTCAGTCGAGCCGGATGCTGTTCAGTCTCCAACACCATACGTGCAGCCCCGAGCACAGTTTGGGCCGCAAGCAGACTGGCCGTCTCGCGTGGCAACCCCATCTTCACCCCACCGTCAGTCATCGCTTCAATCATAAGAAAGACGTACGCAGGTCCGCTTCCACTCAATCCGGTGACGGCATCCATCAGCTGTTCCTGAATCCTCACGACTCGGCCGACCGATCGGAGGATTCCTTCGGCACAAGCGACTGCTTCCTCCTCAAGATTCGGTCCGATTGCCAGCGCCGTCATGCCTTCACCGACCATAGCCGGGGTGTTGGGCATCGCACGGATGATGCGTGCGGCAGGGCCGCACAGGTCTCTGATTCGATCAATCGTGACACCAGCAGCTACGGAAATCACCAAATGATTCGTCATCACATCACGAATCCCCGTAAGGGCATCAACGATCACCTGTGGCTTCACAGCCAGCATGACGACCTCGCTCAGAGCGACGACCTCATGGTTCGCTGCACTGACCTGAACTCCATATCGTGCTTTGAGATGATCCAACCGACTCCTATCAGGATCCGCCACATGGATCTGGTCAGGGCGGTACCACTTCGCCGAGAGCACGCCATTGATCAGCGCCTCGGCCATACGGCCACCGCCAAGAAACCCCAGCTTCTGTGTGAGGGCCGTCTTAGACATGGCGTGTCCCAAAAATTGCGGTGCCGACCCGAACGAGTGTCGCGCCTTCCTCAATGGCCACTTCATAGTCGTTCGACATCCCCATCGACAGTTCATCCATCTTCACAGATGGGATCTTGCAGGCTGCGATCTGTTGAGACAACTCGTGAAGTTTTCGAAAGTACGGCCGGACCGAATCAGGGTCATCAGTCTGTGGGGGAATGGTCATCAAGCCTCTAATACCGATGTGAGAGAACTCCGCCATGGTGGAGACGGCCTGGGTCACATCAGCCGGAGAAAACCCGGCTTTCGTCGACTCGTTTCCAATATTGACCTCGATCAGGACGGTCTGATGACAGCCGGCTTCTCCGGCTCGTCGATCGATTTCCCGCGCGAGCTCCACACTGTCCACTGAATGAATCATCTCGAAGAGACCGATCACCGATCGCACCTTTCTGCGCTGGAGTTGTCCGAGAAAATGCCATTGCACCGGTGCCTCTGAGAGGGCGGCCACTTTGGGAAGCGCCTCCTGAACGCGATTCTCGCCGAAGATGGTTACGCCGGCGCTGACTCCTTCCTGCATGAAGTCGACTGTGACGGTTTTTGTTACAGCCACCAGGCGAACACTCCCCGCAGGACGTCCCGCTCTCTCCTCAGCTGAGCGAATCTTCGCCAGTACCGATTGGACGCGTTGGGCAATCGTCCCGTCAACAAGCGCTTCCATCACCCTTCCTCATGCCTCGTTTCCATTGCTTTGAATGAACCGCCGCTAGGCTAGGGAGCACACGCAACACTGATCGACAGCAGTTTACCGTCGACTCAACGGCAAGCCAATCGCACTCACCATGGTACCGTTTACTTTTCCCTCTCGTCGATACGAAAAAAAGAGGTCGTCATGACAAATCGTACAGAGATTGACGGTTGTCACATACTGCGAAGCAGCGCCATGCGTCCGCACCTGGTCCTGAATAAGGGCCTTCAAGTCCAAATGTGCGCTCTCACCCCTACGGTTGTGAACCATTTTTTCCCAACCGGACCATCCTTTGCGCAGGCCCTCTAAGACCGGTTCATCCACTTCATAGCAGCAGGCGCCTGCAGATGGGCCGATACTGACCCGCACCTGGTCTGGGCGTGACCCAAAACACGACTCCAAGAGGGACATCGTTTTGGGGACGATGCCTGCCACAGCTCCTCGCCAACCCGCATGGACCGCCGCCACCACTCGATGGACAGGATCATGCATCAAAACTGGAACACAGTCCGCCGTCCGCACCGCTACCATCACGCCTGGTTGATCCGTCACCAGTGCGTCCCATCCTCCTGCAAATCGATCAGTCGGCGTCAGTGCATGATCCACCACAAGCGCGTCCGTTCCATGAACCTGCTTCACCGTCAGGATCCAGGACGCGGCTCCTGCCCCACCTACCCCTTGCCGAGGGACACCAAGTTCAAGATTCAGCCCGGCAGCATGCTGTCGAGTGCCAAAAAAATGCCGGATCCGATTTCGGGTATCGGAAAATGCTGGTACGGTGATGAGTGAAGTTCCCGCCATATCGATTCCCACCATTCCATCATCTGATGAACGAGACGACGTTAGTCCGTTTGCTTGCGAAGAAACGTCGGGACATCCCACTCATCCTCAGCTGTCAGTGCAGCTCGATCCGCCGACTCTCGGGCTTCACTCATACGCCTCAAATATGTCGGGCGGTCGAGATCCTTTATCGGTCGCTCTGTCCCGAGGGAGGCGACGACACCGGCCAGGACTGGTTGGATCGGTTTGGTCGGCCGATTTTGCCCTCGATCTGTCTCCGTCCCGCCGGTTGTCGGATTCTCATCCCGTTCAAATCCAGTGGCAATGACTGTGATGATCAGCTCTTCAGTAATGTCCGGGTTGATAACCTGCCCGACAATGATGTTCGCCTCGGGATCCGCTGTCTGCTGAATGATGGACGCCGCCTCCTCAATTTCATGCAACGACATGCTGGGACCCCCCGTAATATTGAGGAGGACTCCGCGAGCTCCCTCAACACTTCCCTCCTCCAGGAGGGGACTGCACATCGCTTTTTGCGCGGCTTCGATCGCCCGATTCTGTCCCTGGGCAACACCCATCCCCATCACCGCACGCCCAGTGTGTGACATCACGGTGCGGACATCGGCGAAATCCACGTTCACATGGCCGGTTGTCGTGATGACATCGGCGATGCCTTGAATGGCCTGGCGGAGGACATCGTCCGCGACCTTGAATGCTTCGAGCAGGGGAGTGGCTTTATCCACAATGCCCAGTAATCGCTGGTTGGGAATGACGAGCAACGTGTCGACATGCCGACGCAGTTCTCGGATTCCTTCCTCTGCATGCTTGTGTCGGCGCTGCCCTTCATACTGAAACGGCTTCGTGACAACACCGACCGTGAGAATCCCCATTTCTCGGGCAATGCTGGCCACAATCGGCGCAGCACCGGTTCCGGTTCCTCCACCCATACCTGCGGTGACAAAGACCATGTCCGCGCCGTCGATGCATTCACGGATATGTTCTCGACTCTCGAGCGCGGCATCCCGCCCGATTTCTGGTTTAGCCCCTGCGCCCAACCCACGAGTCCGATCGGGTCCGAGTTGTATCTTATAGGATGCCAGGGATCGATCAAGCGCCTGGAGGTCGGTGTTACTCGCGATAAAATCCACACGAGACAATCCGGAGGTAATCATGGTGTTAATGGCGTTGCATCCAGCACCACCGATCCCGATGACTTTGATACGGACCGGCGACAACACATCTTCTTGGAATGAGAACATTGAGCCACCTCCTCCGATCACCCCGCAGGACAACCACAGATCTCCTGCCGGACCAAGGTTAAAAGATCTCTAGCACCTTCTTCGTCCATCCAAACATTCGCGCCCAGGTTCCCCCATTGCGAATCCCGGCTGTTTCTAATTCATCGACATGTCGTCGACCATGCAGCAACAAACCAACACCGGTCGAATGGCTGGGATGACTCACTTGGTCTCGAAGCGCACCGACACCAGAAGGCACGCCACGTCGAGCCGGTAGGTTTAAGACCTTTTCGGCAGCGTCAGGCATACCATCCAAGAGCGAGGTACCGCCGGTGATCACCACGCCGGCGCCCAATATTCCCTCGTAGCCTGCGCGGATAATCTCCCTCCTCACCAGTTCAAACATCTCATCAACGCGTGGCTCCAAAATTTCAGCAACATCCTGTCGTGAAAATGTTCGTGCCGGGCGGTCGCCGACGGACAGCACTTCCACGATCTGATGGCCCGTCAGCAATTCCGTCCGGGCAATGCCATACTGCGTCTTGATCCTCTCTGCCTCGGTCTGCGACGTGATCAGGCCAAATGCCAAATCCCTGGTTAAATTCTGTCCCCCAATCGGAAGAACCGCTGAGTGCCGGATACTGCCGTCCAAGAAAATCGCAAGATCCGTGGTCCCTCCGCCCAAATCGACCATCGCCACTCCCAAGTCGCGCTCTTCTTGACTCAGGACAGCCTCACTTGAGGCAAGCGGTTGCAGGATGATGTCTACGACATCGAGCCCTGCTCGATTCACACACTTTACTATGTTCTGCGCGGAGGTCACAGCCCCAGTGATGACATGCACATTGACTTCCAGCCGATGCCCTGACAAGCCCAATGGCTCACGAACGCCCTCCTGCCCGTCCACCATGTACTCTCGGGGCAAGACGTGAAGGATCTTGCGTTCGTGAGGGATTACGGCCAGAGTACGCGCACTTTCGATTGCTCTGTGAATATCCTCACGGGTGACCTCAGCTCGTTTGAGCGCGACCACCCCTTTGCAATTTTCTGCCGAGATATGGCTGCCAGCGATGCCGGTGTAGACCGAGTTAATCTGGACACCCGCCAACAACTCCGCCTCTTCGACCGCTTTCTTGATCGATTCAACCGTGCTTTCGATATCGACAACGACACCTTTCCGTAGACCTCGTGAGAGACTCGACCCGACACCGATGATATTGAGCCCACCAGCATCGGCGACTTCCGCAACGATTGCGCAAATCTTCGTCGTTCCGATGTCGAGTCCAACAAGAATGTGATCTCGTTTTGGCACGCCCATCACCCCCCTTCCCGTACGATGATTCGATTTTCGTACCGGAGATCGACTTCCCTCACGTTACGGCCCAGACCGTCAGAGTTTCGTGCCTTTAACGTCAATTTGACGCGCCGGAAACGCTCCCACTGCTCCTGGAGTGCCTCATCACCAAATTGAAATCGCATTCCCTGGACGAGAGCCACTAAATTTGAAGGGTTATCCGCGAGCACGTGTAGCCGCCCTTCGAACGATTGCCCGACAACTCTTGCGAGTTCGATGCCAGATACCACCGCATGTCGAACTGATTCTGTCCCTTGCACCAACCCGGACAGACCGATACCAGTGACGAGAGGGAGCGCCTCATTGTCCAATTGGCCGAGCCTGTTCAGCACATGTCCGTCCTCGTCGCACAGAAAGTTCTGAGACTCGGCACGAACAATCACGGCGGGCTTCCGCTCGCTCACGGAGATCCGTAACTCATGAAATGGCAGACGGGTCACTTCAGCCGTTTTGACCCATGGATGAGCCTCGACCTGTTTCTGAATGGCTGTTGTGACAATGTGGTGGAGCGGCACTCCGGGTTTCACTTTTGCCAAATCAAGTACCTGCTGTTTCTCCAGCTGGTAGACGCCTTCAACGCTGATCGTCTTGATTTCCAAAAGCTCTTGAAGTGCAGGCCCGGAGTAGGTCACACCAATCCCGATGAGCGCTGTGGCACACATGGTGCTCGTCACCACCTTCGCCCAACGGACAAGCGTACTCCGTTTTTCCGCTCGCATCCGCCCGGCCTCCTTCGTGGCTCGCTCTCCCTGCGGGTCTTTCCACATGTTCTTTCTCGGTCCTGGAGCCTTTGCCAGGCGCTTCTTCTTGAAGAGTCTCACCCTACGGACTCCTGTCTTCCATCTGAGGCAAATCGCACCACACGATCCAGCGCAGATTGTAAGATCCGCTCGACCAGTGCGTCGTAGCTGATACCGACCTGAGCCGCTGCCATGGGTAGCAGGCTCGTTTCTGTCATGCCGGGCACCGTATTGATTTCCAATACGAAGGGGCGCCCTCGCGGAGTGATGCGAAAATCCACTCGCGCAGCCCCCTCGCACCCCAACACGATGTAAGTCCGACGCGCCATCTCGCTGACTTGTCGAAGTACTTTGGGAGGAAATGGAGCCGGACAAAGATACTGCGTCTTACCCTTGTGGTATTTTGCTGAAAAATCGTAGAATCCTTCCGGCGCGACGATTTCAATCGCTGGAAGCACTTTCACCCCTTCTGCCGCCGTTCCGACAAGAGACACGGCAGCTTCATGTCCCGGTATATAGCTCTCCACCATCGCTTCAGGGTCAAACCGATGTGCTAGCGCAAGTGCTTCCTTCCATTGTCCGGCACGGCGCACGACCGTGACTCCGATGGTCGATCCCTGGGCCACTGGTTTCACAACAATCGGCAACTCGAGATGGGCCTCTCTGAGAATCCTTGCGAGGGCAGGTCTATCCCCTTCGCGCACTACCGTACCAGCTGCCACTGGAACCCCATGTGCAGCAAGCAGGGTTTTAGTCACGGCTTTATGCATTCCTACCGCACTCGCTCGCACCCCGGACCCCGTGTAGGGAATCCCCATTGTCTCGAGGAAACCTTGTATCGTACCATCCTCACCACCAGGCCCATGGAGCGAGAGGAAGGCAATCGCCACATTCTGATTTGCTAGTTCACGGTGCAAACGATCAGTGACATCGATAGCCACCGCGTCATATCCGAGACGGATGAGCGCCTGATGGACGGCCTGCCCTGTTTTGAGAGAAATGTCTCGCTCCGATGAGCGTCCTCCCATGAGCACGCCAATTCGCGCATCTGTGATTCGACCCGTGGCCACCGTCACGTCCTTTCGTTAGCGCTCCCCGACCAGTTTCAACTCCAATTCCAGTTTAATGCCTGTTATTCGAGCGACTCGTGCACGCACTTTTCTGATGAGAGACAGCACATCGTGGGCACTGGCGTGGCCCTGATTGACGATGAAGTTGGCGTGTTTCGTTGAGACGCACGCATCGCCGACCGCAGTGCCTTTGAGCCCAGCCGACTCGACGACGCGTCCAGCCGAATCATTCTTCGGATTTTTGAACACACAACCGGCGCTCGGCATGGACAGCGGTTGAGTATCACGGCGATAGCGCAAATAGTCTTTGACGACTTGCTCGATCTCCGATTTCACCCCCGGCTTCAGCTGAAGCCAGACCCCAACCACAATGCCACGTGGGAGTATCCCCCGACGGTACGCAAAATCGATGCTCTCCGCTTGATGGTCCAGGAGAGTCCCATTCGGCGAGACGATACGCACAGCTTTGACGGTGTTTTTCATTTCGCCTAGCCTCGTCCCTGCATTCATGACCACGCACCCTGCAACGGTTCCTGGTATCCCGGCGGCCCACTCCAATCCGGCCAAAGACTTACGGATGGCATGCCCAATCAGTGTCGGCATCCCAACGCCTCCTTCGACATACAGCACTGAACCCGGTTCCTCTTTGATCGCCCGCAGCTTAGCTAAACTGACAACCACACCTCGGATCCCCTTGTCCCGAACGAGTATGTTGGTCCCACCCAACACACAGATGGGCACGCGCTGTTCGGTCGTCTGCCTACAAAGACGGATGACATCCTCGACATCAGCAGGCTGCACCAGAACATCAGCTGGACCACCGATATGGAACGAAGTATGGTCCTTCAGCGACGCCTGGAACTGAACGGTGCCCCGTAGGCCGGCCACGGCCAATCGCAATCGGCGTTCTCGACCCACCTGTCGTGGCTTTGACTCATGCCGCAAGGTTCGACGCATCTTCAGCCGTCACATGCCCTCAAGACGTGCAAGAATTCCGGTGCCCGCTTTCCAAATATCACCGGCTCCCATGGTCAGGACAAGGTCGCCCGACTTCAGAAACGGGAGTACCTGATCAGGCAAGGTTTCTTTCTGCGCAATAAAGGTGACTGATGGGTGACCAGCCGACTTGATGCTGTCAGCGAGACTGGCCCCAGAAACGCCCGGTATTGGCGGCTCGCCGGCCGGATAGACCTCGGTCATGAACACCGCATCAGCATCATCAAAGGCATGCGCGAAGTCTCCCATACAGTCCCGCGTCCTAGTGTACCGATGCGGTTGGAACAGCACGACCACTCGCCGATTCCACCCCTGTTTAGCTGCTGCAAGCGTGGCTTTCACCTCGGTCGGATGATGACCATAATCATCCACCACCATGATCCCGCTGGTTTCCCCTCGTAGATGAAAACGTCGTTCCACACCGGTAAAGGCTGCCAGTCCTTTACGGATGAGATCACTGGGGACTTCGAGTTCGACACCGATGGCAATCGCAGCGAGTGCGTTTGAAACGTTATGGATGCCTGGTATTGCCAACCGAAATGGGCCCAGGTTCTTCCCGCGGAAAGAGGCGCGGAACTCGGCTCCCCATTGGTTGAGCACGATATCGGTGGCTTGGAAATCCAGGAATGTGCCGCCACGCTCCTGAAGCCCATACGTTTGATACCGCTTCACAATGAGCGGGAACAGGTTTCGAAGACGCTCGTCATCACCACATAGGACGGCCAGCCCGTAGAACGGAATCTTGTTGATGAACTCCAGAAAACTGTCGTTGATTCGCTCCATGGAGCCATAATGATCCAGATGCTCTCGATCTAAGTTCGTCACCGCCACGATGGTCGGAGAGAGTCTGAGAAACGAGCCATCGCTTTCGTCAGCCTCCGCCACAAGCAGATCGCCGCGTCCAAGCCGGGCATGACTACCCAACGCGTTGACCTTGCCACCGATAACCATGGTTGGATCCAGGCCTCCCTGCGCCAACACGTTGGCCACCATGGAGGTGGTGGTGGTTTTGCCATGGGCGCCGGCAATCGCGACTCCGAATTTCAGACGCATCAGCTCCGCCAGCATTTCTGCACGGGGGATGACGGGAGTTTGTTGCGCCTTTGCGATCGCCACTTCAGGATTGCTGGTTGCCACAGCGGATGAAATGACGACGACCTGGGCGTCTCCTACGTTTGATTCCTGGTGACCGATGAAGATCTTCCCACCAAGTTCTTCAAGCCGCCTTGTCGTTTCCGAGGCATGGAGGTCTGAACCAGTCACTTTGTACCCCATCGTGAGCAGAACCTCTGCGATCCCGCTCATGCCCGCTCCCCCGATTCCGACCAGATGAATCTGTTGTGTCTTACGAAACGGCGTCATAGTCGTTGTGCTCCGCCACCCAACGGCGCTGCATTTCCGTTCTCTTCATGATTTCTTTCCTCTTCCCAGCGTAACTACGTTACCCTCCGTTCACTTTTCGAGTCTGATTGTTCTCATATGTCTTATCCATGAGCGCGTAACATTCCCGGACGATCACTTCAGCCGCATCACTTCGC
Organism: Nitrospira sp.; assembly: GCA_016715825.1. Lineage (NCBI taxonomy): Bacteria > Pseudomonadati > Nitrospirota > Nitrospiria > Nitrospirales > Nitrospiraceae > Nitrospira > Nitrospira sp. The sequence continues at coordinate 74,590 of JADJXO010000012.1, forward strand.
CTCATCGCGAGACTGTGCACCTGCATCGCATGCAACTGCTCCGAATTCGACACGATGGCCACGATCGTCTCGACCAGTTTTGCTCCGTTCAGATTTGCCTGCGGGAGAACAATGGCTCCACCCTGGGCCTCCATCGCCCGTGCATTCTTCATTTGGTGATCGTAAATCGCTGTCGGTAAGGGGATCAGGACCGCAGCCTTGCCACAGGCCGTCAGCTCGGCGATGGTCATCGCACCGGATCGCGCCACGACTAAGTCGGCTGTGCGTAAGACAGCGGGCATGTCATAGAGAAATGGAGCGACTGTAGCCTGTATACCGAGCTTGTGATAGGTCCCGCTAACCCGTTCGAAGTCCACTTCCCCGGTCTGATGAGTGATCGTCAATCCTGGAAGACGTTCCTGCAACAATGCTAGCCCCTCCAACACCGCACTATTGATGGCTTTCGCACCCTGGCTCCCGCCGAAAATCAGGAGATGCTGGCCTCTGTGATCAATTGAGCCACCCGTTTTACTTGATGGGACTAAGAACTCTTGTCGAACCGGTGTGCCAACCACCCGAACTTTTCGTTGATCAAATGAGGTGCCCGCAGACTCAAATGCCAGAAATATTCGTTGCGTGAACGGCGCCACTACCTTATTTGCAAGGCCAGGATGGGCATTTGGCTCAAGAATCACCCGAGCGATGCCTTTCAATGCAGCGGCCGCCAGCATGGTGGGACTCGTATACCCTCCTACCCCAATCACGAGATTCGCTCGGTGCTGTTCGAGAATGCGTAACGACTGCCAAATCCCAATGGGCACGGACAAGAGGCCTCGCAGAACGTCCACCAGTCCCTTTCCCATGACCGGTTTGGCTGTGATCAGCACCAGCTCGAACCCTTCATGGGCCAGTACCCGAGACTCAATGCCACGAGCCGTTCCCACAAAGAGGATTCGTACGGCTGCGTCATGCCGCACAAACTCTCGAGCCAGCGCAATTGCCGGATAGAGATGGCCGCCGGTACCTCCAGCAGCGATTACAATCGTCATCGTCGATTTGACCGACCACGTCCACTTCGATATCGTGTCTCCTCCCGTCCCGCCTGCCGATCTCTCGAGATGCTGAGCAATATCCCGACACCGGTTAGGCTGACGACCAGGGAGGAACCCCCATAACTGACAAACGGCAGTGTGAGACCTTTGGTAGGTAGCAACCCCGTGGCTACACAGGCATTGATCAGCGCCTGGATACCGATGAGTGTCGTGATGCCGACCCCGAGGTAATGCCCAAACGGTGTTTGCGCCCGCGTGGCAATCTGAAATCCGCGAACCACGAATACCGCGAAGAGAAGAATAATCACGCAGGTCCCGACAAACCCCAGTTCTTCCCCAACAAGCGCCAACACAAAGTCGGTATGCGGTTCCGGGAGAAAGAGCAGTTTTTGCTTCCCTTCCCCCAGACCAACGCCGAATAGCCCTCCACTGCCGAAAGCCAGGAACGATTGTGTAATCTGATGTCCCGCATTCAACGGGTCGCGTCCAGGATTCAGGAATGTCATCAGGCGCGGCAGCCGATACCCGGAGGTTAGGATAAGGGCCAAGCCGACGGGTATCGCACAGAGAGCCACGGACGACAGATGAGAGAGACGCGCCCCACCAACAAACAGCAGACCAGCTGTAACGAGTCCGATGACCACCACGGTGCCCAGATCTGGTTCCCTTAACACCAGGCCGCTGAGAATCCCGATCATGATCAACGGTGGAAGCAAGCCGGAAGAAAAATCTTGAAGCCGGTTCTCTTTCCGAGAAAGATACCCGGCGAGATAGATGACCACAATGAGCTTCGCCATCTCCGCCGGTTGAGCCGAGATGGGCCCAAGCTGTAACCACCGCCGAGCACCATGCTTCACTTCGCCGATAAGGACCATAACCAGCAAGCCTGCAACCAGGCCAAGCAGTGGGAAGGAGAGGCGCCTCCACCAGATATAATCGATACGGGATATGACATGGAGAAGTATCAGCCCAAACGTCAGCCAGACCAGCTGGCGCTTGAGGTAATACCATGGATCGTCGAACTTCTTGCCTGCCATCACGGCACTCGCGCTGAACATCATGACCAAGCCCACCAGTGCCAAGGTAATCGTCACAAACAACAAGGTCTGATCCATCCCGACTTGTTTTTGGGCTCGCGGTCTGTCGGTAGGCCATGGCAATGCCAGCGTGCCTGCAGATCGTCGTGACATCGTGCGGTCTCAATGCTCCTCTTTCGTCGCGCCTGTCATGACGGCAACGATTGCACAAGGGATTTAAATTGACGCCCCCGATCCTGATAATCAACAAACATGTCGAAACTTGCACAGGCTGGTGAGAGAAGCACGACATCTCCACTCTCCGCTACCCCTGCCGCCAGTTCCACAGCTTCCTTCAAGGTTCCGACCCGTTCGACCGCCTGATAACCTTCCACCGCGTTGGCAATCAGCACGGCGGCTTCACCAATCAGAATGAGCCGCTTGACCCGCTGATGGATGGAGCTCGCCAATCGAGAAAAATCCCCACCCTTATCTCGTCCACCGGCGATGAGCACAATTGGCCGATCGATACTCTGCAGTGCTTTCAGGGTCGCATCGACGTTCGTGCCCTTTGAATCATTGATAAAACGGACGCCTTGCCGTTCCCGGACGACCTCACAGGCATGTTCGAGCCCAGGAAAATCCCCCAGCACCTGTCGAACGACGGAAATTGGGCACCCACTGAGTAGTGCATAGACGGTCGCGACCATGGCGTTGTCAACATTGTGATCGCCGATGATTTTGAGCTCATTTCTTTCGCATATCGCATAGGTCTTCCCCTCGATATGGACCATGATGCGATCCTGATCAAGATATGCTCCACCGGCGATATCCGGAGGCAATGCGTTCGTCCTCGTGAATCCCAGCACACGCGCTTTCACGGACTTCCGAAGGGAAGCCACGTTGAGATCATCCAGATTGAACAGCGCATAATCGGATGGCGTGAGACGTTCAAAAATACGATTCTTTGCGGCAAGATATTCTTCGATCGACTCGTAGCGATCCTGATGGTCGACAGTCACGTTGAGGATGCCTGCGACCCACGGATGGAACTGTTCCACCGTCTCTAACTGAAAACTCGATACCTCCACGACCAAAAAATCGTAGGGACAGGGCTGTCCATTCTTTGCCGCTTGTCGTGCCTGTAAGGCCGCTTCACTGAGCGCGACTCCGAGATTTCCGCCGACGAAGACTCGTTTCCCACCCTGCTCCAGCATTTTTCCGATGAGGGTGACCGTCGTACTCTTTCCGTTGGTTCCCGTCAAAGCCAGGATCGGAACGGACAGAAACCGCGACGCAAGGTCAAGTTCGCCGATCACCTTCACGCCTCGGCCACGAGCACGTTCCAGGGCCGCCATTCGATAGGGTACGCCAGGACTGATGACGATCAGCTCAGCGTTGTCCAAGGCCGATTCATATCCCTTTCCCAACCTCAGCTGCATGGTCGAAGGATCCAACGCTTCCAGCTCATGGCGCACGTCAGCTCGTTCTTTCCTATCAGCAATCGTCACCTGCGCCTCAACCTCTTGGAGTAGACGGGAAGCAGCAATACCGCTTCGGGCAAGCCCGATGACCGTCACTCGCTTTCCTCGCAGCTCCATGGCGTCGGCCGTGAGCATCGCCGTCACCTCAACTTGAGTGTACTTAAGCTCAATAGCGCAAGCAGAATGGCGATAATCCACAAACGCACCACGACCTTTGGCTCTTCCCATCCTTTCATTTCAAAATGATGATGGATGGGCGCCATGAGGAAGATCCGCTTACCACGTGATTTGAATGACGCGACCTGAAAAATAACCGACACGGCCTCGATAACGAACACCCCACCGACCAACAACAAGAGCAACTCGTGCTTGCTGATCACCGCAACGGTCCCCAGGGCCGCCCCAAGCGGGAGCGACCCGACATCACCCATGAACACCGAGGCCGGGTAGGTGTTGTACCAGAGAAACCCAAGGCTAGAACCCAGGATCGCCGCCGTGAAGACGGCCAACTCTCCGGCGCCATCGATGTGGGGGATGAGCAGATATTCCGACATTAACCGATGCCCCGTAACATAGGCGACGACGGTATACGCTAATGCCGCAACCATTACCGGCCCGATGGCGAGCCCGTCCAAACCGTCGGTAAGGTTGACGGCATTGGAACTTCCGACAATCACCAGAATAGCAAAGACGACATAAGACCATCCGAGGTCAGGCATGAACGTCTTGAAAAATGGCAGACTGAGTTTTGTGTTATAGCCGGGTAATGCATACAAGATGAGCGCAACGACAAGCGCAACCATGATTTGCGCGGTGAACTTTTGAGATGCCGACAATCCTTTCGACCGAGCTTTAATGAATTTAAGATAATCGTCGATAAACCCGATTGCACAAAACCCCAGCGTTGCGACAAGAACCAACCAGACATGCGGCCGTGAGATGTCAGCCCAGAGCAGCGTCGAGAGCGTCACGGCAAAAATGATGAGGACCCCACCCATCGTGGGTGTCCCACTTTTCGCCAAATGCCGTTTTGGTCCATCGTCGCGCACCTGCTGCCCCAACTTAATTTCTTGGAGCTTTCGGATCACCCACGGCGCAAGCACAAATGCGATCAGGAATGCGGTCACAGCGGCGTAAATGATGCGAAAGCTCTGGTATCGAAAGACGTTGAGGAAGGAAAATTCCGTATGGAACGGGTATAACCAGACATACAGCATGGTGTGGGCGTTCCTATGAGGCCTTCTTGGCCGTGCGTTTGATGCCCTGCAGTGCGTTTGCCACAAGCTCTAATCGCATCCCACGCGACGCCTTGATCAGTATGACATCGCCGGGCTTGACGATGGTCTTAACCGCACCGATGGCTGCTTGAGCGTCCGCTACTTCGATAATGTGCGCGTGATCGGACCCTGCCTGCCTGGCTCCTTGAGCAAGACTGCGCCCTAGGACCCCACACGTCACGACAAAATCGATCCCGTGTCGCGTCACAAATTCTCCAACTTCCTCATGCATGCGAACGGCATTCGGTCCGAGCTCTAACATATCTCCTAGGACCGCAATGGTTCTCCGATGTTCACCCGCCTGCGCCAACAGCTCCACAGCCGCTTTCATCGAGGCTGGATTCGCGTTGTAGCAATCGATGATCAGCTTGACGCCACGACTCATGCGAACCTGAGACCGCATGGCTGCAGGTCGGAAATGGGACAAGCCCTGTGCGATCACGGTCCCGGGGAAACCCAGCACCGAACCGACTGCTCCTGCTGCGAGTGCATTCGTGACGTTGTGTCTACCTTGAACTCGAATATGAACGATTGTGTGGCGAGCCTTTCCTGGCAGTTGAAGATGAAAGATCGTCCCATTTCGTCCATCCGACTTGACCTTTGCCGCTCGGACGTCGGCCTTGGCTGAAAGCCCAAACGACACCACTCGGCATCGAGCCCTGCTGGCGAGATAGTCGTAATAGGGATCATCCACATTCAAAATCGCCGTTCCATCCACTGGAAGCAGATCAAGCAACTCAGCCTTGGCCTCGGCTGAAACATCCATACTTCCAAAAAACTCCAGGTGATCCGGTCCAATGTTCGTGATGATCCCAATCGTCGGGCGAACGAGTTCACACAGCGTGGTCGTTTGGCCGACATCGTCAACTCCCATTTCAATGACCGCACCCTGATGTCGGCTATGGAGACGAAACAGTGTGTGAGGAACGCCCACGCGGTTGTTCAGATTGCCTTCGGTCTTGAGAATGTTCCATCGATGGGCCAGCACGCTCGCCACCATCTCTTTCGTCGTGGTTTTCCCGTTGCTTCCCGTCACGGCCACGACAGGGATCCTAAACTTGCTTCGATGGTACGCAGCCAATTGTTGGTACGCAGTGAGTGGATCGCGCACACCAAGAATGAACGGCACTCGCTGTTTCGCACGTGGTGGGATAGAGAGCGTCGACACGTCATAGGAATCCAGGACGATCGCCCCTATGGCTCCCTTCGATATAGCTGTTCCGACAAATGCATGCGCATCAAACCGTTCCCCTCGCATCGCCAGAAAGAGATCGCCCGGTCGAAGTGACCGCGTATCCAGACTAATGCGTCGGATAGGCTGCTCGGGTCGTCTAGAGACATCCCCGGCCAACACTCGAGCCCCGAGAACTCTCTGCAATTCGGTCATGGTCAATAACGCCATCTATCCGCGTTCCTGCAACACCTGACGCTTCGATCGCTTCATTACATACGAACACCGAGTCGCTGAATCGCATCACGTGCGACTTCGCGATCGTCAAAGTGGAGTTTCTCCGTGCCGACAATCTGGTAGTCTTCGTGTCCTTTTCCTGCAATCAGGACCATGTCTTGACCATGCGCCTCTCGCACAGCTTCCTCGATCGCTTGCCGCCGATCGGCAATCTTTCTGTACTGCACATGTGGTCGCTGTCGAAGCCCTTCGATCACTCCAACTTCGACCTGGTCAAGAATGGCCTGAGGATCCTCCGTCCTCGGGTTGTCGGAGGTCAAAATGACGACATCGCTATACCGCACGGCAGCCGCTCCCATCTTCGGTCGCTTTCCTCGATCACGATCCCCGCCACATCCGAACATCGTGATAATGCGCCTCGGCTTTAGCACTTCTGCCGTCGTCAATAATCGAACCAATGCATCTTCTGTGTGCGCATAGTCTACGACCACCGTAAACGACTGCCCTGCCATGACACGTTCGAATCGACCCGGCACATTCAGTACTTTTCGTACAGCCTGATGAATCTGATCTGGAGTGGCTCCTTCATGAAGAGCAACTCCGATGGCAGCCAGCAAATTGTAGACATTGTGCTCACCCACAAGATGACTTTCTATGGGAAAGGTTCCGACAGGAGTGGCCGCCATAAACGTCGTCCTATGAATCGACAACTGCACGTTTTCGGCGCGAAGGTCCGCCTTGTTCTTCAACCCGTACGTCCATACTGGAACAGGGCTGCGCACAACGATCTGGCTTCCATAGGGGTCATCGACATTGAGGATCGCCCGCTTGTGTTTCTTGTGTCCTTCTCCTAATCCCGTAAAAAGTCGCAACTTGGCCTGGAAGTAGTTTTCCATCGTCTTATGGAAATCGAGGTGATCCTGCGTGAGATTTGAAAAGACCCCGATATCGTACTCACACCCACTCGTGCGATCTTGTGCCAGTGCATGAGACGACACTTCCATGACTGCTGTCGCGCACCCGCTGCCGGCCATGTCTGCAAGCAACTGCTGTAATTCGAGCGCACCGGGAGTCGTGTGCGCTGCCGGGATTGTGCGCGTACCTATCTGATAAGCGACGGTTCCAATCAACCCTACTTGCTGGCCAAGCTCCTCCAACAGAGCTTTGCAAACATAGGCCGTGGTTGTCTTGCCGTTTGTGCCGGTTATCCCGATCATCCGAATCCGGCTTGACGGGTCACCATGAAACCGACTCCCCAGAAGTCCGAGTGCTCTTTTGGAATCCTCAACTCGCACGAACGGGAGAGAGATGCCACGCACTGATTCTTGCACAACCAAGGCGCTCACCCCTCCCTTCAGGGCTGCCGGAATGAAACGATGCCCATCAACATATTCACCTTTGACGGCCACAAAGAGGCTCTGAGACGAGGCTTTCCGAGAATCATCAGTGATGGCTGTCACAAGAACATCGAGATCTCCTTGTCGTTCCAGAACCGTTACGCGTCCGTCAAGTGCTTGAAGCATGGTGGCCAGGGTCATCGGCAGACTCCACGCGTGATTACGAATTCGGTACGGCCATCGCCAGCGTGACCGGTTCGCCCGAGGACACACCGAGGTAACTCAACACTTGCTCGCCGACACTACTGAAGACCGGAGCTGCTACGCTTCCCCCTGATGCGTTCTTATCATGCGGTGCATCGATGATCACGATCATGGCGAGCCGTGGGCGATCTGCCGGTACATACCCGACAAAGGAGGTCACAAACCGAGAGTTTGAATATCGGCGAGTGCTTGGATCGATCTGTTGAGCCGTCCCAGTCTTACCGGCGACCCGAAACCCCGGAATAGCTGCTTTGGCTCCGGTGCCGTGCGTGACAACACCTTCAAGAATCTTCGTAACACTACGTGCGGTTTCCGGCGAAACAACACGTCGCCGTACCTGGGGTGGTACTCGTTTTAAGAGATGCCCTTCGGCGTCCCGAATTTCAGAAACCACATACGGCCTCATGAGCACGCCCCCGTTGGCCACGGCTGTAAATGCCGTCACCATCTGGATCGGCGTGACCCCTATTTCTTGCCCCATTGAAATCGACGCAACCGAACGACGACCCCAGGCACTGGGGCTCTTGACCAACCCGGCCCCTTCTCCCGGAAGATCAATCTCAGTTCGCTGGCCAAAGCCGAATGCTTGGAGATACCGATACAGTCGCTGCTCACCTAATGCCATTCCCGCCTTGGCCGCACCGATGTTACTAGACTTTTGAATGACTTGTGCGAAGGAAACCCATCCCAGCTTTTCATGGTCGTGAATCACGGTGTTCGCAACCGTCATGCGGCCATGCTCCCCGAAGACTAGTGTCGTCGGCTTCATCGCTGCCTCTTCAATGGCGGCGGCTGCAATCATGGCTTTCATGGTGGATCCTGGTTCATAGGCGTCTGTGAGAGCCCTATTCCGCCAACGATCAGGGCCCAGCTTCGAAACAATATTTGGGTCGAACCGAGGGCTGACAGCCATAGCCAACACCGCTCCCGTCTCTGGATCAAGAACAATGATCGTCCCTGACTTTGCCCGAGAGCGAGTTACGGCGTCTTCCAGTTCTCTCTCAGCGATATATTGGACGACCTCATCAATCGTGAGGGTGAGTTGATGGCCGGGTACTGGGTTCCTTTCGGCCAAGCCCTTCGGAAAGACCGTGTGCCCAAACGCATCGAGCTGCAGCACCATCATCCGTTTCTCACCACGTAAGTACGTTTCATACCGATGCTCCAACCCTTCCAAGCCATCGCCATCCATGCCGGCAAAGCCCAAGACGTGAGAGAGGAGCGGACCTTTCGGATAGAACCGTCGACCTTCCATCACAACACCAATTCCGTCCAGTGACAAACGATCCAATCGGCGTCCCTGCTCTGGGTCCAACTTGCGGGCCAGCCATACAAAACTCCGATCCTGCTGAAGTTTTTTCTCCAGCTCGGCAACCTTTACAGACAGAACAGACGACAGTTGACGAGCCACCTTCGCAGGGCTTTCCAACGTCGTAGGGATCCCAAACACAGAGGGGACCTCCATATTCATCGCCAACACCTTACCATGTCGGTCGACAATCGTACCGCGCGGCCCTTCCAGGGAAACAGTCTTTTGATGCTGCCGGTCAGCTCTGGCGGACAGCTCCTCCGCCCTTAATACCTGTAAATTCACCAGCCTGAACAGCACGAGCACGAATCCACCCAGCAATACCAGCATCAACACGTAGCGACGAACGCGAGGCCCAGAACCAGCCACTAGTCCCTCCTACCGGGAAGATAGTTTCTCGCTACTCTCACGGGTGCCGCCGCAAGGTCCATGGGCGGTGTCCCACTCGGCCTGGACTGAACCAGGATCAGCTGGCCTTGCTGAGGCAGATTCATCCCGAGTTGTTCAGTTGCCAATTTAGCGATCCGATTCGAAGCACTCAGCGAGGAGAATTGAACCCGCAACTCATCACGTTGACGTTCCAACACCGTCTTGTCTCGCTTCAATCGTTCGATCTGATAGCCGACCCGCACCATATCTACTCGCTCCCAAACAAATACAAACACAAGACACAATCCAAGGAGTCCCGTGAAGATCTTCATGAAAGCTCCAATCATGGTTGACGTTCGGCAACCCGCAATTTGGCACTTCGCGATCTTGGATTCGATTCACACTCTTCCTTGGAGGCGGAAACAGGCTTCTTGGTGAGCACCGCGAGTTTGGAATCAGGCTGTTGGGCAAGAGACTTGAACGTATGCTTGACGATACGATCCTCGAGGCTATGAAAAGAGATTGCGCAGATCCTTCCACCTTCCGCCAAAACTTCGACAGCATCACGCAGGGAAGGCTCCAAACTCTCCAGCTCCTGATTGACTGCAATGCGAAGCGCCTGAAAGGTCCGTGTCGCACAATGAATCCGTCCATGGCGGTAAGACGCCGGTACCGACTGCGCAACAACTGATACGAGCTGCCCGGTAGTCTCAATCCTACGAGACTGCCGCTCCCGCACAATCGATCGAGCAATCCTGCGCGCATACCGCTCTTCGCCGAACTGGAAGATGATGTCTGCCAGATCGTGCTCATGACTGCTATTCACTAAATCTGCAGCTGTCCTCCCTTTCGATTGGTCCATGCGCATATCAAGTGGACCATCAAGCTGAAAACTAAAACCTCTCGCTGCATCCTCGAGCTGCGGAGATGAGACGCCGAAATCAAAGAGCACTGCGCCAACTGTTGAAACACCCAATTCAGCGAGGTGCCGTTTTAAATCTCGATGGTTTCCCTGGCGCAACACAACGGAGCCTCCGAATCGATTCAACCGTTGTCGACAGAAATCAACTGCCATTGGATCTCGATCCAACCCTATGAGCGTCGTGCCGTCCTTGCTAGCCTTGAGAAGCAACTCTGCGTGCCCACCATATCCCACCGTGCAATCCAAAATCGTAAGCGGTCGCTCAGAAGAAAGCCAATCGCAGACTTCTTCCCCAAGGACTGGAATATGCGCAAATTCCCTACCAATACTACTCACCCACTAGTTTCCACTTTTCCCCACTCCATGGGAAGTATACTCTCGCATTCTAGGTTGTCAACTTCATTTTCAGTAACTTAGGGGGGCCACTTTAATCATAGTCTTGTAGGTTGCCCTCAGGCCCTGCCCATGGCTACATAGCTAGGATTCACCCTCTGCACAGCCCGCGAGTTACCCCTACCCCCCTCTGGGGCCCCAGCACCCCTCCCAGCTCAACTCTTGGTGTTTCATTGACTTCCAGAGGCTCGGATTGGACAATGGCTTTATGTGGAACGCTAATAGAATCGTGGCATACTCAGGCTTCTCTCTTTCCCTGAGCACCTCGCTCGTCCTCGGACTAGCCGAGGCGAAGGATTTCAACCCCGACAACCCTCTGAACCAACCGGCGCCGATCTATTGGTGCGCAAACAAGGCACCTGACCGACAGATTTCAACGAAAAAGGCTTCTGGGTGTGAACCGCTCTATGACCAAAGAACGGCAGACCTATTCAGAGAGAAGGCCCGCCGAAAGGGCCTTGATCTTCCGGACCGGGATCCGATCAAAATCGTGGAATTGCAGAATGCGGCCTCGAGATTTTCGAGCCGTTATCGGATGTTCGTGTCCTGCTGTTTGACCGATGCTGATGCCCATGAGCACATCGTTGATTTGATCGATGAGGCGAACCATGTACTCAAAGCTGTGCAACAGAAGGGCATTTACAACTCCACAGGGTTCGGTATCGGGAGCAAGGCCGACGGCAGCCCAGGTACCGGTCCAGGTGATGGGAGTGGGGATGGTGGGTTAGGCGGCGGCCCTGGGGTAGCCCCAAAGCTCGGCACGTTTGCCCGCCAATACACCCTCAGCGAAATCGTTGGAACGGTCGCGCGTGCACGTGAAGACCTCTTTCGGCTGCAGGAACGGTTAGACAAGCTCGCTGAGGCCCAGAAAAATCTCGGCGACGTGGACTATGAACGGAGCGGCCTGGTAAGGATGCAAATCCAAGAGGAGGAAGAAGCGATCCAAAATGAGTTCAAGGCCAAGAAGCCGCCGTCATCAGCTCCGACAGGAATGGATATTCAAGACACAACCTTGCGCACGCGAATCGGCGGGGATATTGAAGATACCAGACTCAATGCCAACTTCGGTGCTGATATCGGAGCGTCGGTATCCCCCTACAGCAATGTGAACGAATCACTTCGCCCACGCAGAGGAGAGAATGCAGGCGACAGCCAAATCCAGCATCGACCAGGGATGGATATCCAGGATACCTCCATGCCCAGTAGCACCGGCTTTGAAGTCGACAACGCACAAAATCGTGAAGGGGCTTCAACCGTTCAACGCCGCGGAATCGGCGCCGCCATTGGTGATTCCGATTTGAACAGCCAGAGACGATAATCTTTACACCTTCCCTCCAATCGCCGGCATCGGCTCCCACGTCTCTCCCGCATTCTTGCTACGATACAATCCGCTTCCGTTCGTACCGGCATAGAAGACCTCCGGATCCGTCGCACTCTGTGCGATGGCCCTGACATTGGTCGTCGCTAACCCGGTATTCATCAGTTTCCACGTCGCACCACTGTCTTCACTCCGGTGCACCCCATCTCGCCCTGTAATGTAGATCACCCCTGGGCGGGATCGATCCAGCACCATGGCGATAAGCATCTGATCTGCAAGCGATACTCCGACTCGCGTCCATACTCCGGCTGCATCGGTCGTCTTATACAATCCGCTCAGCGTTGCAGCATAAACTGTATCGGGAGCATATGGATCGACGAGAATCGAGGTCACATTCAGTGCCCGTGATGTTTTCAGCATATCCGGCGGAACGAGTCCATTGTTCACTTTCTCCCAGTGGCCCGCCTGATCAATCGACTTGTAGACGCCACCACTGGTTCCCGCATACAGAATGGACGGCCTGGTGGGATCCATGGCCAGTGTTACCACCATCAGCACTTCCTTCATGCCCTCCATTCTCTTTGTCCATTGCTCGCCACCGCTCTTCGTTTCGAACACACCCATCGTCGTGGCAAGAAAGATGTGCTGTGCATCGGCTGGGTCGAAGACGAACTGATTCACCACTGAAGTAATCGTCGCATCATCAAGGCCCGCGCGCATCGATGCCCAACGCTGCCCGCCGTCATGACTCTTGTAGACAGCGTCTCCTTTCGTTCCCGCATAGACGGTCGCAGGATAGGCGGGATCAATGGCCATGGCGATGACGCGGGAATGGCTCATCCCCTGCGAAATATTGGCCCAGGTCTGTCCTCCGTCACGGGTCTTATAGATGTAATCATTGGTCGCGACATAGACGATATCGGGATTTTGCGGATGGAGCTGGATGAGGACAATCGGGTCGCTGCGATTGCAGTCTATAAGTGATACTGCAAGGAAGAAGAGAGGGAGCAGAATCTTCATGAGATCGACGCAGGCACTATTTTCTCTACCGATAGTTCGTAAACTGCAGATCGACAGCAAAGTCCTTGCCTTTCAGAAAGGCGATCGCAGACTGTAAGTCATCTTTGCTCTTGCTTAAGACCCGCACCTGCTCCCCCTGAATTTGGGCTTGGACTTTCAATTTTGAATCCTTAATGGCCTTGGTGATCTCCTTCGCCTTGTCCGAGGCGAGCCCACTCTGAATTTTCGCCACTTGCCGTACCGTCCCACTCAACGCCGGGTCCACGGTGCCATAGTCGAAGGCCTTCAACGACACACCGCGTTTCACGCACTTCCCTTTGATGATCTCCTGCACCGCCTTGAGTTTGTAGTCGTCATCAGACACCACGACCAGTTCCTTCTCTTTTTCCTTCAGCGTGATCTCCGTCTGTGTGTCTTTGAAATCAAAACGTTGTTTGATTTCCTTCGTCGCTTGATCCAGCGCATTCTTCAACTCCTGCATATTCACTTCTGACACCACATCGAATGAAAATTGATCAGCCACGGCTTCCTCCTTCCTTCTTCTTGATCTCTATGGAGTGGCCTGGGTGATTCTCGACTGCACGCATTGAACGGCCACATCCTTCACAACCAGTGCTTTTGTGTCAACAGTGGTGCGCGTTCAGCGAGCAAGAGAACGACCAGACCGATCTTTCTCCCTCAACAACACCCTGTCCCATGCGGCAGGGTGAAGCGTCTCTGTTCGTCATCATGTTGGCACATTGCCGTCTGCATCCGCCCTGCGGTCCCGCCGCCCGCCATTACAACTACTTCGCTCGACCGGAACGGCTTTTTCAGCACCACATAGCCATACCACTGCCGCACACTGTCGCTTAACACAATCAAGCCCAGTACAGCCACCACCGACACAAGGACCGCATCCAAATAAAGCGCGAAAGCTTGGCCCGCCGTCAAGGTCGCAGCCTTCGCCAAGAACATCCAAAACATCTCATAACAGCCCGTGAGAGTGATTACACCGACAAACAGCATCGGCAAGGCCGTCACCCACAGATAAGGCGACTTCCACATCTTGATCAATACTGTCGTCCCGATGCAGAGCGCGAGGGTGCCCAATAGCTGGTTCGCCGCGCCGAACATCGGCCAAATCGTCGAAATACTCCCCGTTCCGATTAGATAGGCCCAGCTTCCCACCACCAGGCCGCTGCTAAGCATGACACCGGGCACCCAATTGATTTGTCGGAACGGCGCATAGACCCGTCCGGCCATTTCTTGGATAAGATACCGCGCCACACGTGTCCCGGTGTCGATCGTAGTCAGGATGAACAACGCTTCAAAGACCAGGGCAAATTGATACCAATAGGCCATGAGACCAGACATCCCAGGAAGGGCAGAAAAGATAGACGCCATGCCGACAGCCAAGGACACAGCTCCCCCAGGGCGACCTGATACATCTACTTCTACCATCTGCGACAGTTCAGCAATCCTCGCCGGTGCAAACCCCATGGCCGACAAGGCCTCTGCGCCCACCGTCGTATTGATCACCAAATAGTCCCCGGGAATCAGCACCGAAGCTGCGATCAGCGCCATCACGCCGACGAAACTTTCCAACAGCATCGCCGCATACCCTACCACTGCCTGGGATTCTTGTTCGATCATCTTTGGCGTCGTCCCTGACGAGACCAGCGAATGGAAACCCGAAATCGCACCGCAAGCAATTGTAATGAAAAGAAACGGGAAGAGCGTGCCTGGAATAATCGGTCCGCCGCCATTGGCAAACTGCGTCACCCGCGGCATCTCGATTGTCGGCGCCATGAGAATGACGCCTAGTCCAAGCAGAAACACAACCCCAAGTTTCATGAAGGTTGAGAGATAGCCGCGCGGCACTAGCAACATCCACCCTGGCAGAACAGAGGCGAGAAACCCATAACCAGCCAGGAGTAAGACCAGCGCCGGCTTGTCAAACTCGAAGAGCCCGCCGTAGGAGGACTGTGCCACCACACGCCCGAACAACACCGCAGCGACCAAGAGGGCGACGCCGAGAATCGACACTTCCGCCACCGCGCCGGGACGAAACTTCTGGAGATAAAAGCCCATGAGGAGACCGATTGGGATCGTCATCGCGATCGTGAATGTTCCCCACGCATTATGATAAAGCGCATTCACCACCGCAAACCCCAGCCCTGCCAGCGCCACCACTACAATAAAAAGCACCGCCACAGCCGTCGCCGTGCCGGTAATGGAGCCCAGCTCATCGTGCGCAATCTCAGGCAGCGAACGCCCATTACGTCGCATTGAGGCGACGAGAATAATGAAATCCTGCACCGCCCCAGCCAGCACCGCCCCGATTACCAGCCACAGGAAACCTGGTACGAATCCAAATTGCGCCGCCAACACCGGACCAAGCAACGGTCCTGCCCCTGCAATCGCCGCAAAGTGATGGCCGAAGAGCACAACCTTATTAGTAGGGTGGAAGTTGACCCCGTCGTTCAACCGCACCGCCGGCGTCACATGCTGATTGTTGAGCCCAACGACTTGGTTCGCCAACCAACGGCCATAGAAGCGATAGGCCAACACATAGATACAGACCGCCGCCACAACCAGCCAGAGCCCATTTACTTTTTCATCTGGGTTGACGACACCGACCACGTGGGCGAGCGCAAGCGCACCGAGAATGGAGAGCAGTAGCCAGAGCAGATTCACCGCCACTTTCATGCGCGGCATCCTAACATAAAAGTCAGCAAGTAGCCTTGGCGCACCGGAAACGAACGGTCGGTAATCGGCCTGTGGATATGAGAGAGGTGTTGAATATAGGATTGACTAAGTTGCCCAAGCTCAAACTGACCAAGCCATGATCCATGAGCTAGCGGAATGCCTGAAGATCAAGAACAACCAGTCTCACCGGAACAAGCGAGAGCGGCCCGTGAAAAAAAGATGGAAAAAGAACGGCAACTTTTGCTCGCTCAGGTTGGGTCATCGGATGCTTCTACGTTACGCCAACGTGTTGCTTGGCTCTTGAACCGTTACCCCAGGACACGGAATTCCGATATTGCGCTCCAATTGAAGCATTGGGAAACCTTTGAAGCGGAAACTTTTCATGGCTCATACATTGCTACAGAAGACTACTCCCGTCTCACTCGACTTACATCTATTGCAAGGGAACGCGCGAGAATTCGCCAACTGTTGGGTGGGGGCTGGAAGCGAGCGGCACGGAGAGTTTAAGACAGAAGCAGTGGCGGTGGGGGTCCGAGAACTCGGCAGACGGTGCGCACCAGACGGCAGCAAGCGCCGGGGGGGGGGGGGGGGGGGGGGGGGGGGGGGGGGGGGGGGGGGGGGGGGGGGGGGGGGGGGGGGGGGGGCGGCGGGGGGGGGGGGGGGGGGGGGGGGGGGGGGGGGGGGGGGGGGGGGGGGGGGGGCAGGACAGCCGGCACGGGGGGCCAGGGCTCGGCCCGAACCCGGGGCCCGGGCCGGCGGGGGGGGGGCCCCCGGGGGGGGGGGGCCCCGGGGGGGGGGGGGGGGGGCCCCCGGCCGGCCGGGGGGGGGCGGGGGGGGGGGGGGGGGGGGCCCCCGGGGGGGGGGCGGGGCGGGCCGGGGGGGGGGGGGGCCCGGGGGGGGGGCGGGCCCCCGGGGGGGGGGGGGGGGCGCGCCCGGGCGCCGGCCCGCGCGGCCGCCGGGGGGGGGCCGGGGCCCCGGCCCGGGCGGGGGGCGCGCCGGGGAAAGGGGGGGGGGGGGGCCCCCCGGGGGCCCCCCGGGGGCGCGCCGCCCGGGGGGGGGCCCCGACACGGGGGGGGACGGCTTATAGCCTCGCGGGGGGCGACGTGCCACACAGAAGATCAGAATCAATACAAATTGTTTGTTGCAGACCCAGAAGTTCGAGAGCATCGTGGAACGCTCTCGGAAGACGAAAGAGAGACTGCTCGCACCACACCAGACCACCCTGTATACGCAGTTTTCTTGGATGAAAGCGGAAAAACATCCTCTCATTTGATTGTGGGCAGTCTCTGGTTTCTGTCCAGTGGATCAGAAAGCTTTCAGCTCCTACGTTCTACTAACGATCTGAAGGATAGAAGAAGGTTCAAGGGTGAGTTTCACTTCGCGGAGATGAGCAGAAACGATGTGGAGATTTACAAGGAACTTATTGATATCTTTCTAACCCAAGGAGGTACGATTAGCTTCAAATTCATCTCAGTGCCTAGGAGAGGGCTTGGTGACATACAAGCTGCCCTGGCGGATCTCTACTATCATCTACTCATCAAGGGCATCGATCATGAACATTCAAGCGGAAGGGCTCTTTTACCCAGAATACTTCAAGGCTGGAAAGATAGCGAGGAACTCGGCGCAGATAAACTCCTAATGGCTAACCTTGAGGATAGGCTGAGACAAGCAGCCACGAGTGTTTATGAAAACAGATTGGTTGTAGACAATCTGTCCGCTGTGGATTCCCGGAGCAGTGTGTTCTTGCAGGTAGCCGACATTATGGCCAGCAGTGCTAACAGAATTCTTTCTCGCTCGGGCGAATCAAGAAATCATAAGGACGAACTCGCTGAGTATCTGCTTTAACGTCTCGGAATCAGCTTAACTCCTGATTTGGACGTTCTTACTGGTGATCTAGCCGCACACATCAGGATTTGATTCTCCAGGCGAAGGATGATTCGGCTCACCAACGCATTCAGATGCCCCATCAAACGTGCTGATATCATTCGCCATGAGCACCCGCTGAGTCGCACATCAGTCGCTTACGGTACCCCCTCGCTTCATTCAAATTGGCTCCATGCTCACCCTGATCCAATTTCCCTGGTCCCCCTTCTGCATCACCATCAGGCACATCCTAACGCGCCATCGTATCCCGTTTCGCCTCCGGAACATCGCCTACCATGATCGGGCGCCGATCATCAACGCGACGAAGGGGCATGGCCACACAGTGCCTTGCCTGATCGACGGGAAGCGCGGGATCTGCGATGTCACGGATTTCGGTCAGGAGGTCGCGCATTACGTGGATCGACGCTATCGGCTCAACTTCTTTCCCAAGAACCTCGATGAGCTGTAACTGATTCTCTCGCGCGATATCGAGAAGATCTAGAGTCGGTCGGATTCAAGGTGAACAATACGTATGTGATTCCGACACGCCCTCTCATCAAGCGGACAATGCTGATTCGCCACAAGGAACGGAAGTTCGGACGAGGATGCCTCCGGGAATGGACCTCCTACCGCCGGTATCTGTGCGCATAGTTTGCGTAACTCTTGAAGCCCATGGACGACATGCTGGCGGCTTCGCCGTTTCTGCTGACCGATCGTCTATTATTCGTGGATTACAATTTGTACGATGTGCTCGGCAACTACCTATTCAACGGCAAGACCAGATTGCCCAACTTGAAACACCTCCGACGCTGGCACCAGGCCATGAATACGAAGCAGTAACCTTCGTTGCCCCTTTCTTATCGATGTCCACACTGATTTGGATCGCCGGCGGGTCGTACAAGGAGCTAATAGCAACGAGCAGATGGCGAGAGGCAGTAGACTGCTGGAGAACAGTGGTCACTCGGCAAGCTTCTTTAACGCTTTCCCATATCGCCGATTGGTCTCGTCTAGCGCTGCACGAAACTTCTTTCGGCGAGCCACAACTTGCACAGGTGTCACGATGAGGCACTTTCCGTCCGTCTTGATGTTGAGCGGTGTCTCCGCATCAATCTCCAACAGGTCCAGCACTCCTCGATCGATCACGAGAGCCAGACTGTTGCCATGCTTGGTGAGCTTTTTGATCATATGCCCGCCTCCCAGAAGGTACTACAATGTGTATCCATCATATCACCTGCTTTCGAGGAGGTAAAGGAGCTCAGTCACAGTGGGAAAACGCAGTAGAGGTTCTCCGCACTTTTTGAGCGCTTTCCTGAATATTTTTATCCTCTTTTCTTTGGCGGCTTTGATTTTGCGCACTCAACTGTCTCGTCAAGCCACCTAGCGAGACCAGCGGCCGTGCGATAGCCAGCTTCCTGATGAACAAAAAGCCTTTGAGCGGTTTTCCCGTAAAATCCATCTCCCGAGCATGCGGTTTCGAGAGGAGCGTGTCGTAGCGGTCCGGCATGACACGGACCATGAGGCGGTCATTCTCAATCCCACAGCACATGTGACCGCTGAGCACGAAACAAAGCCAACCGAACATGCGTTTCTTTTCAACCTCTTGACAGCGTTTGAGGTAATACCGAATTCGCTCTGCCAATCGTTCGTCGTAGGCCATGTCGCTCCTCCGCTGCCAAGAATCTACGTATCCAATGAGGATCGATCAATGGATCGGTACGCGCATTTTGATATACTTTGTTTCATCATGTCATCAGATGAGCCCACTCGACCGTCATTGGAATCTGAGCGCCGAGAATACTATCGCATCACCATCACCCTCCCCATCAGCCTTCACGCTGAGACAGACGCGACGGAAAGCGCGTTCATCGAGAAATCGGTCAACTTGAGTGCCGGTGGTATCGGCTTGGTCGTGAACAGGCCCTTTCAACCGAATGAGATTCTTTCCTGTACCTTGCTCTTGGCAGAACAGGTGTGTTTTACATCTCCGATCGAAGTGCTACGCGTCGACCCTCTCCACTACCCCCCCGACACCTACCGTCTTCACGCCCGGTTTATCGAAATGACGAGGGAGAACCGAGAGCTGCTAGTCCGACACATTCTCCAATTTCAACGCGAACACCTCACCAGACACTATTCCGTGTGAGATAGAGCGAGGCCTCTGTGCCTCGTCACCAAGATCCCTATCTGGGAACTCTTCTTCGTCCCCACCAAAGGAGGGATTCATTCTCATGGGAGCGGCCATCTAGACTGGGCCACCGTGGAATCGACACACCCCTATCAGCGGCACCACTATCGAGTCCTGCTTCCTGTACCCTACCCGGTAATGTTCTCCAATGCACAGACGATCGCGGAAGGGACCGTGATGAACCTCACAGTGTTCGGCTGCGCGATCGAATGTACCGAGACCTTTCCCAAAGGCGCCGCACTGCGCGTCCGACTGATTCTGCCGGACCAAGCCCACTCATTACCGGTTGAAGAGGCAGAGGTTCGGTGGGTTCATGGCACCCGCATGGGACTCCAATTCCACAAGGTGGAACGGGCAGCAGACTTTCGACTCCATGGGTTTGTGTGGGATCGGATGGTGGAACGGTTCCGTACGATCGTTCAGGAGGGACTCTCGACTCGTTAATTCTGATTCATGCCCCCCTTTCCCACCATGGCCAGGCAGAGTAACCCGATGGCAATCCACACCAGCTCACGAAAACGTCGCAGCAAGGCAAAGGTGATACCGGTCACGTCGTTGTAGCCGAAGGTCTGTAACAAGAGCATGTACCCGGCATCCTGGGCCCCCAAACTGCCGGGGATAAAAAAAGACCCACCCTTAATAAAGGCAGCCAGCGCCCCGATGGAAATGGCAGCCAAGAAACTCACCGACCCTCCGAGAAAATAGATGATCCCGAAGACTTCGAGCGATTCGGCGAGCCAACCGACGAAACACACGCCGACCGACGCCAAAAACGCCTTCCGATGATGGTCGTAGAAATTTCTAATCGTTTGATCGATCGATCGAAGATGCTCCTCTTGCTCCTGCAGAGCTCGGATCCGCAACCCTAGCTTCTTGACGAGCGACAGAATCGAGACAAACAAACCACGATGTTGGATAAACACAAACCCCACGATGGAGCACACCAGTAACCCCACACTCACCAGCGCCGCCGTGATAGTCTGTACTGCCGAGTTGCCCGTACCGAGAAGCAAGAACGCCAGGGCGATCCCCATGAGGATAAAACACACTTCGGCAATCGTTAGCGTCGTTTTGGCAATGACGACAGACGCAGCGCCCTCCGCGATGGGAACCTTGTACTTGTTCAGAAGATACGCCTTGAGTGGCTCGCCACCCAAGTAGGCCGTCGGCGTGGTCATGTTCACCACTTCCCCGGCAGTCCGAATCGTCAATAGCCGCCCAAAGGGCACGGCTTTCCCAGACGGCCCCAAGACAATTTTCCAGCCGTACGCCTCGATGGCATACATGAGTACGGAAGGAATGAGGATGATCAATAAGGTGACCGGACCTACCTGCGAGGCTGCGTCGTAAATATTGCCTGGTCCGATATGCCAAACCAGGAAGCCCAGGACAGCTAGACCGAGAACGAGTAAGAAATACCTCAACACGTGGTCAGTGGCGTAGGCATCACATTCATGGTCGAGGCAGTGTGATGGAGGATGGTCGGATGGCCCAAGCCAACGCTCCGGCGAATAGCAGTGAACCTGCCGCGGCAAAAATCAAGAACCAATACAACTGATTGAAAAGGGCAAACCCGAGTAGTGCGACCGAAAAATCCCGACTGGCGACATTCTTCAACAAGACATCGGCCCAGACTGCATGGGATGTGGACCTCCAGCCATTCATCGCCTTGATTTTCTGCACCTTTTCGACGAGGAAAAAGCACATAGTGTTCCCCGCGACTGCCGCGACTCCAAGCATGATCGGAACCCATTCATCCGCTTGACCGATTCGAGTCGTGTACAGTCCCACGGCGATACCCAGAAAGATAGCCATGTGCACGACGTTGTCCAAAACGAGATCCAGCCATGCACCGAACGGCGATTCCGTAAAGGTCAATCGCGCTACTTCTCCATCACAACAATCGATGACGGCCGCCAATTGAAACAACACCGCCGCGACGACCCCGGCACTGTAGGTGCCGAGTCCAAAGCCAGCAGCGGCTACCAGACCGATGACTCCTGCGAGAGCTGTGATAGAGTTCGGCGACAGCCCGACCGCGAGAAACAGCCGGGTGAACCAGCGAGACAATTTCCGATTGAAGTACCGATCGACAAACCCTTCAAATTCTCCTTTCAGGGAACTGTACAATCTGCTTTCCGCTGTTCGCACATCAGACAAGGTACGAACTTCTTGATACCATGTCCCCTGCTTCGCTTCAGGTGCAACGACCCGTACGCGTCCATCGGCAGCGGCGCGTTCGATCCATTGCCGGATCGGAGGACTCCCCTTCTCATTCGCCATCTGATTGGCCGCGCTCATGAGGCTTGCAGGAACAACGACGAGCTCCGCAACATGCATGGTCGACTCAGTCGAACGAGCCTGGGTGACGGTCTTCTGCCGACTGGCGGGCAACCTCAACGGCACACCTTGTTTCGTCGGTTGTTCAAGGTGCCCCTTTAGAGACTGCGCGACCACGATCGCCTGGCCCTCTCGCACGTCACGCCGTAGTTGTTCGATCAACCCACGAGAAAACACGCCATTGATGCTCGCCACCAGCGCAAATCCATGCACTTCCGCCGCCAGCGATTCCCAGGTCCGAGGATCGTCGAGTGGGAACTCTCGAATCGGCATCCAACGGACAGGAATCGTGACACGCGGTCCTTTCCCCAGCGCCAACTTGAGTTGTTCTTCTTCTGAACCGGCAAGAACGATCAACTG